>CAJONM010000201.1 GCA_905235885.1 uncultured Clostridia bacterium | reverse complement strand
GGATATTTGTTCCCGGCTACATACGAGATACCCGAGTCATATACGGCGCAGGAGGTCGTAAACCTCATGCTAAAATCCTTTGACAATGTCTTTAAAGAGGAATATTACTCAAGAGTCGCCGAGCTGGGAATGACGGTCGATGCGGTAGTTACGATGGCGTCTGTCGTTGAGCGTGAAACAAATTCCGACAGCGAACGGGCGAAGGTTGCGGGAGTTTTCTATAACAGGCTCAATTCAGGCATGAAGCTGCAATCGTGCGCGACGGTGCAATATGTTTTGGGCGAACGCAAGCCGATATTGTCGATCGCGGACACAAAGATAAATTCGCCGTACAACACATATGTGTACGCCGGTCTGCCGATAGGCCCGATATGCAACCCCGGCGAGGAGTGCATAAAAGCGGCACTGTATCCGGAGGAGACGGACGCGTATTATTTCTGCCTCAGCGCAAGCGGCGAGCATATATTCTCGACAAATTTCGAGGATCATGTTAAGGCGATGGAAACGATGGATCTGACGGTAAATGTAGACACATCGGCAGTTGAAAACGAAGACGGAAAGAAATAATGGAATATGATCTCGATGCGATCGTTACGCCGTTTGTAACGGAGTATATTCGCGAAAAGACCACACAAGAGGACGCGCTTTTAGAAAGCCTTGAGCAATACGCCAAGGAAAACGATATACCCATAGCCGGGCCGGAAACGGCGCGGCTTGTGTCCGTTCTTACGAGAATAAAACAGCCCTCGCACATTCTTGAGGTGGGTACCGCTATCGGCTACAGCGCAATAATCATGGCGCGCGCCGCAGGGAGCGGATGCCGCATATTAACGCTTGAATATGACGAAGAAACGGCAAAAACGGCGCGGAAAAACATCAGCGCGGCGCGGCTTGAGGACGCGATAGAGGTAGTGTGCGCGGACGCGAAGGACTATCTGTCATATATCGACGGGGACGAGATATTTGATATGATATTTCTTGACGGACCAAAGGCGCATTATGTATATATGCTCGACGATGCGGTAAGACTTCTGAAAAAGGGCGGCATTCTCGTATCGGACAATGTTCTGTTCAAGGGCATGACCGCCGATGACGGTCATTTTGCGCGGCGGAAGGTAACGATAATACATCGTTTGCGCGAGTACATAGACAGGCTCATGGCGCATCCGCAGCTTGAAACGGCGCTGCTCTCACAAGGTGACGGTGTGGCGCTTTCGGTAAAGGTGCAATCGGATCTTGAACGATTCGGATATTAAACAACACATAAAGAGAGGACACAATCATCATGGAACACAAAAGCAAAAGAAACTCATTCGGCGGCACGATCGGCTTCGTGCTGGCGGCGGCAGGCAGCGCGGTAGGACTCGGCAACATATGGCGATTTCCGTATCTTGCTGCAAAGGACGGCGGCGGTCTGTTTATTGTAGTATATCTGATCCTTGCGCTCACCTTCGGCTTTGCGCTGCTGACGACCGAGGTCGCGATAGGCAGAAAGACCAAGCAGAGTTCTATGACCGCATACAAAAAGGTACACGAGCGATGGGGCTTTTTAGGGCCTGTATCGAGCCTTATCCCGTTTCTTATCATGCCGTATTACTGCGTAATAGGCGGCTGGGTACTCAAGTATATGGTAGGCTATATGACCGGTGCCGGCTCGGCGATGGCGGCGGACGGATATTTTACATCGTTTATAACATCGCAGTATCAGCCGTTGATATTTTTGGTGATATTTCTTGCTATGACCGTATTCGTCGTAATACGGGGCGTAAACAAGGGCATAGAAGCGTCGGCAAGGGTCATTATGCCCGTGCTGCTTATCCTTGTCATTGCCATAGCCGTTTTCTCGCTTACGATACAGCACAACGACGGCGAAACGGTAAGGACGGGACTTCAGGGACTGAAGGTATATGTCGTTCCCGACCTGCATGATCTTACATTCGGCAAGCTGCTGGTGACCGTTATGGACGCGATGGGACAGTTGTTTTACAGCATAAGCGTTTCAATGGGTATTATGATAACATACGGCTCATATGTAAAGGATGACGCAAACCTTGCAAAGTCGGTAAATCAGATAGAAATTTTCGATACGATAGTGGCGTTCCTTGCCGGTGCGATGATAATTCCGGCGGTATTCGCGTTTCAGGGTGCGGAGGGTATGAGCGCATCGGGACCGGGACTTATGTTCATATCCCTGCCCATGGTATTTGAAAAGATGGGCGTTATCGGAACGGTCGTAGGTGTGGCGTTCTTTGTAATGGTGCTGTTCGCCGCGCTGACGAGCGCGGTGTCGATCCTTGAGACCGTTACCGCAAGCATTATGGACAGATTTGGTACGGGTCGTACAAAGGCGGCGCTTATCGAAGGCGTACTGGCACTCATTCTTGGCATGATAGTATGTCTGGGCTATAATGTTTTCTATTTTGAATTAAAGCTTCCCAACGGTGCAACGGCGCAGATACTTGATATTATGGACTATGTCAGCAATCAGATACTCATGCCGCTGCTGTCGATAGGCACATGTATACTTGTCGGCTGGGTAGTAAAGCCCAAGTATGCCATAGACGAGATCACACGCAACGGCGAGCGCTTCTCCAGAAAGGCGCTGTATACGGTCATGGTAAAGTATATAGCACCTGCCATGCTGATATTATTGTTTGTAAGAGCAGTAGGCTTTATGGTGTAAAAAAGGGAAAGAGGTACGATGAACGCGATACATTCCGTATGGACAAAGCCGGCGATATACCGCAGCGGACAATATTATGCGGAGGATTTTGACATCCTGACCACCATTCTGTCGGCGCTCAAATGGCGTGAGAAGAACGGCAGCATAACGCTCGTTACCGATCCGGTGGGTATCGCGTTTTTGAGATCGCGCGGTATGCTCCCCTTGTGGGATGATGTCAGCACCGCGCTCGGCGATATGCCGTCGGACATAGATCCTGAGGTGTTCTGGGCTGCCGGCAAGCTGTTTGCGCTGCGCGGCGCAAAGGCTCCGACGGCTGTTATAGATACGGATTTTATCGTGTGGGATAAAATTGATTTTTCGGACTTGGGCGATATTACCGTCATACACAGCGAGGACATATCGCCGCAGGTATATCCCGACAAAACGGGGTTTGAGATGATGAGCGGTTATGTTTTTCCGCCTGAAGGCGAATGGAGCGCAAGACCGGCAAATACGGCGTTTTATGTGATGAAAAACGACAAACTCAGAGAAGAATATGTGCGCGGCGCATTCGATTTTATGGAAAATGCCGCAGGCACGGACAGACTTATATATATGGTATTCGCCGAGCAGAGGCTGCTGTCGATGACGGCGGCGCGGCTTGGCGTGCGGCTCGATGAATTTTCGACTATAGAGCGGCTTTTTGACGGTCGGGAGCGCCGCTTTACCCATATATGGGGCATGAAGGAGCAGATGCGGCGTGATAAGGATCTGCGGCGCGGCTTCTGCCGCCGCTGCATAGGGCGC
>CAJONM010000200.1 GCA_905235885.1 uncultured Clostridia bacterium | reverse complement strand
CCGGGATCGCCGCGTGCATAAAGCAGATAAATCCGCGCGTTAAGGTCATAGGCGTGCAGGCGGAGGGCGCACCGGCAATAGCAAACTCGTTTAAGGCAAAAAAGCATTGCAAGACAGAAACATCCCTTACGATAGCCGACGGTATATCGGTAAAAAATCCGGGCGTACATACTGTAGAGCTTATAAACAAGTACGCCGACGATGTAGTTACTGTATCGGACGCGGAGATCTCCGAGGCTATACTGCTGCTTATCGAACGCACAAAGCAGGTCGTTGAGCCTGCCGGAGCAGCGACACTGGCAGCTGTTCTGTCGAGCAAGATAGATGTTAAGGGGCAAAAGACGGTATGCGTATTGTCCGGCGGTAACATAGATGTTTCGTTTATCGCAAGAATAATAGAGCTTGGTCTTTCATCCCGCGGACGGAAGATCAAATTCCGCACCACATTGCTCGACCTTCCCGGCAGCCTTGAGCATCTTTCGCGCGTTCTCAGCGACGCGAACGCAAATATCGTAATGGTCCAGCACGACCGCATGAGCGCGGAGCTTGACCCGAACGAGGCTATTATACATATTGCCTGCGAGGTCGGCGGCACCGATCACGGCAAACAGGTGATACAGGCTTTATCCGATGCAGGATATAGGATCACATTGGAATAACAGAAAAAGCATACGGGGATATGCCGCAGAGCGGCAGAATGGAGATTGATTATGATTAAGAGATCACTTTTAAACCTCATATACGAAACAGCTTCGATACAGCGCTGGAACGATCATATTCGTCCGTACACAGGCTTTACCGAGCTTGACAAGCAGGCGCACAAAATGTTTTACGCCTTTGTCCTTGCCAAATGCGAGGGTGAGGATCATGTGGATATGCAAAAGCTTATCGAGGGCGGAATAACGGAGTTTTTCCACCGCAGCATACTGACCGACATAAAACCGCCAATATATCATAAGCTGGTAAGAGAAAAAGGCCCTCAGATAGATAAATGGGTATTGGATCAGCTTGAGCCGGATATGAAGGGTATCGGCGGCGACTTCTTTGAGCGCATGAAACGATATCTGACAGAGCCGGACTATGCAGTTCTGGAAAGAAAAATATTAAAGGCGGCGCATTACTGCGCCAGCAGCTGGGAATTTAACATAATATATCCGATGAACAGGGAGACATACGACATTGAGGAGGTAAAGTCGGAAACGCTCGAAAATATGAAGAAATGCAACACATTCGACGGTTTTACGCGCTTTGAGCGCGACGCGTTCCTTCAGGATTTCTGCAATCTCATAGGTAAGCTCAGATACCAGATGCGATGGGCAAAGGCTGTTCGTCTGCCTCAGACATTCGTTATGGGGCATATGCTTGTTGTAGCTCTGCTGTCATATTTTATGACATTGGAGCTTGACAGTCCTTGCAAATCAAGGCTTGTAAACAACTTCTTCTGCGGACTGTTCCATGACCTTCCCGAAGCGCTCACGCGCGACATCGTATCGCCCATAAAAAAATCCGTTGAGGGGCTTGGCGAGATACTCAGCGAAATAGAGCATGAGCAGATGCACTCGATAGTTTATCCCATGCTCCCCGAAGAGTGGCACAATCAGATAGAATATTATACCGTCAATGAATTTGACTCAAAGATAATACTGAACGGGAAATGCCGCACGGTGACATCGGATGAGATAAACGAAAAATACAACAATGACAAATATAACCCTCTCGACGGGCAGATAATACGCGGCTGCGACCATTTATCGGCGTATCTTGAAGCGTACCTTTCGCTTTCGTTCGGCATTCGTTCCGAACAGATGAAGAACGGCTACAGCTCCTTGCGCGAGCATTATAAGGATAAGGTCATAGGCGGCATAGATTTTGGGATCCCATTCGGGTATTATGAAATATGAAAAAAAGTAAGCCTCTTTTGACATATGAAGCCGTAAAGGAAAAGGCTCTCCGCCTTTTGGAGTTCCGCGCACATTCGGAAAAGGAGCTGTCGGATAAGCTGCGCCGCGCCGGGGCAAGCGATGAGTTTATAGAAGAAACGCTTGAATTTTGCCGACAATACAAGTTTGTCGATGACCGCGACTACGCCATACGCAAGGCGCATGATCTCTTGACGCTCAAATGCTATGGCAGACACCGCATAAAGCAGGAGCTGCGCGTGCTGGGTATAGACGATGAATATATAGAGCTTGCCCTGTCTGAGACGGACAGCGAAAAAGAAGCGGATAATCTCGCGCGGCTTGCCGAAAAGAAGCTCGGCGGCGACCATTCCCAAAAAAACAAGCAAAAATGTATACGCTTTCTGATATACAGAGGGTATGACATATATGATATAAAAAACGCATTGGAGCGTCTGGAGGATCATGATGACATATAAAATAGGACTTGTTTCGCTCGGCTGCGCTAAAAATCAGACGGATGCGGAAACGATGCTCGCCATTCTTGCCCAAAATGGTCATATCACCGTATCCGAGCCTGAGAACGCCGATATTATTATAGTAAACACTTGTGGATTTATAGACAGCGCCAAGCAGGAATCGATCGACGCGATCCTTGAAATGGCACAATATAAGGAGATCGGCTCGTGCAAAAAGCTGATAGTGACCGGCTGCCTTGCGGAGCGTTATTCAAATGATATTCTTAGCGAGCTGCCGGAGGTCGATGCCGTTCTCGGAACGGGTGATTATGACCGCATAGCCGAGATCATCGCCCGATCATTTGACAGCGACAATACTCCCGTCATATGCGGCAACATAAACCGTACTCCAATATGCGCCATACCGCGCATATTACTCACTCCACCGTATACGGCATATCTCAAGATCGCCGACGGCTGTGACAACAACTGCACATACTGCGCCATCCCCAAGATCCGCGGACATTTCAGGAGCCGCAGCATTGCCGATATTAAAGAAGATGCGGTGCAGCTTGCCGAAAGCGGCGTAAAGGAGCTTATTCTTATCGCTCAGGACACGACCAGATACGGAGCGGACATAGGCACAAGCCTTGCCAAGCTGCTTGAAGAGCTTGTTACGATAAACGGCATAGAGTGGATAAGAGTTCATTACTTCTATCCTGAGGCGATAACAGAGGAGCTTATAGACACCATGGCGCGGCACGATAAGATTTGCCGCTATATAGATATGCCCGTCCAGCACGCGGATGATTATATTCTGCGCCGTATGGCACGCCGTACGACCTGCGAGGAGATCGAAAAGAAGATCGCATATATACGCAAGGCACTGCCCGGCTGCTATATCCGAACATCTATAATCGTGGGCTTTCCGGGTGAGACGGATGAGCATTTTGATAAACTGTATGATTTTGTCCGCCGTATGCGGTTTGACAGAATGGGCGTTTTCACATACTCTCAAGAGGAAGGAACGCCTGCGGCTGAATTTGAGCAGCAGATAGACGAGGACATAAAACAAGCGCGAAGAGACGCTTTGATGCAGCTTCAGCAGGGTATATCCCTTGAACTTAACAGAGCCAAGATCGGCAAGACCATGGAGGTCATTGTCGAAGGATATGACGATGACTCGTTCCTCTTCTACGGCAGAGGCAGAGGCGACAGCATAGATGTTGACGGAAAAATATATTTCGGTACCGAGGAGATCGTCCGAAACGGCGATATAATCAATGTAAGGATAGTCGACGCGTCCGAATATGATCTGAGCGGAGAAAGAATTTGAAAGGAGTAGTTTTATGAATTTACCAAACAAGCTTACGCTGTTGAGAGTCGTGCTGGTGCCGATATTTATGGCATTTATCATGATCGACGCGACATGGGCGAAAATAGCAGGACTTGTGATATTTGCTGTAGCGTCCCTGACGGACGCGCTTGACGGGCATATCGCCCGTTCACAAAATCTTGTGACCACATTCGGGAAATTTGCCGATCCGCTTGCGGATAAAATGCTCACGACCGCCGCGCTTCTCGTATTTACATACCAGCAGATCATATCGCCATGGGTGCTTATGATAGTGCTGGGCAGAGAATTTGCGGTAGCAGGCATCCGCCTTGTCGCCGCAGCGGACGGAAATGTCATCGCCGCGTCATTCTGGGGCAAATTCAAGACGGTGTCGCAGATGATCGCGATAATTGCAGGGCTGCTGTTGATGTGCATTTCGATAATACCGGTAAATGTGGCGAATACCATAACAAGTATGCTTATATGGATATCCGTTATATTCACTCTCATATCGGGCGTTGAATATATATGGAAAAACAGAAAACTCTTATCATTTAAATAATTTTGTGAAAGGATCTAATGGTCATCATAGCTATGGAAAATATAATCGACAAGATAAAATTTGACGGTAACGGGCTTGTCCCTGCCGTCGTTCAGGACGAAGCCACAAAGGAAGTTCTCATGACCGCGTACATGAACGCGGAGTCGCTTTCTATGACTCTCCAAACGGGCAAGGCGACCTTTTTCTCGCGCTCACGCGGCAAGCTGTGGGTAAAGGGCGAGACGAGCGGCAACTTCCTCAATGTATGCGAGATACGCGTTGACTGCGACTGCGACTGCCTTCTCGTTCTTGCAAAGCCCACGGGTCCGGCGTGTCATACCGGGAACAGGACCTGCTTCTATCGAAAAATAGACGGCGACGCGCTCGTTGAGGACAACGCATTCCGCGGCGACGCGCTCATGAAGGAGTTTGGGATAATCGCTGACCGTAGGAGCAATCCGGAGGAAGGCTCATATACAAACTATCTCTTTGAAAAAGGCGAGGATAAGATACTTAAAAAAGTCGGCGAGGAAGCGGCGGAGGTCGTAATAGCCGGCAAGAACAGAAGTAAGGACGAGATCAAGTATGAAACTGCAGATCTCTTGTATCATTTAGCTGTCATGCTTGCCGACAACGATATGAGCTGGGACGATATATTTGACGAGATTTCAAAAAGATAAGAGGCTTTTTTCAGCCTCTTATCTTTTTACTCTGCGATTGATGCGACCGATACAGAAATTTCATCTCCTGCATCGTCGCATATTATTGCGCTTCCTTCTTTTATTTCTCCCGTCAGCGACAGCGCGGCGAGCTTGTCCTCGATAAGCGTCTGTATGGCGCGCTTTAACGGACGCGCTCCGTATTTTGCGTCATAGCCCGTTTTGAGTATAAGCTCCTTTGCCTCATCCGTCACCGTAAGCGTGACATTCTTTTCCGAAAGTTTGTCGGTGATCTTTTTAAGCAGCAGATCTATTATCTGTTTAAGCTCCGGCTCCGTAAGGGGCTTGAATATAACAACATCGTCGATCCTGTTGAGAAATTCGGGTCGGAAAAAGTCCTTCAGGCTCTTTTCGACATTATCCTTCATCGTTACCGACGCGTCACGGTTAAATCCGGTCTTTGCGCCGTTAAACTCTGTTCCTGCATTGGTCGTCATAACGATTATCGTGTTTTCAAAATTGATTATTTTTCCATGACTGTCGGCAATACGCCCGTCATCCAATATCTGAAGGAATATGTTGTACACATCCGCATGCGCTTTCTCTATCTCATCGAGCAGGATCACCGAATACGGCTTGCGCCTTACCTTTTCGGTTAGCTGACCGGCATCGTCATAGCCT
>CAJONM010000199.1 GCA_905235885.1 uncultured Clostridia bacterium | reverse complement strand
GCCTTGTCACTGTCCGGCAATATGTCGCAGGCCTTAGTTGCCTTGCCGACGAACACCGGAAGCACGCCCGTAGCCATAGGATCAAGCGTTCCCGTATGACCCACGCGGCGCGTGGCAAACCGTTTCCTCATCATACCGACAACATCATGCGATGTAACGCCCTGCGGCTTGTCAATGACAACAACACCGTTTATGTCCATTACAGCACCTCTTTAAAAGCTTCAACTATAAGCCTTTCCGCGTCCTCTAACGATTCCGCCGCAACATCACAGCCCGCCGCTTTGGTATGACCGCCGCCGCCGAATTTCAGCGCGACAGACGCCACATCCGTATCGCCGTTTGAGCGCAGGCTTGCCCTTATAGTGCCGTTATATACCTTCAGCGTCACCGCGACCTCTGTTCCGCGTATTCTGCGCGGCAGGTCTATAAGGTTATTTGTATCCTCATATTTCAATCCGTATTTTTTTACCGTTTCCTCATCCGCCGTAACTATGCGAAGCCTGCCGTCGTAATATGATTTTATCCGTTCCGTCAGCTCCGCGCGCATAAGCTCAACATTGAGATCAACACAATCGAAAAGAAGCCTTGTTATTTCCGCGTGGTCAATATCGTAGCTTATAAGCTCCGCGGCTGTTTTAAAGGTCTGTGGCGATACATTGGAATATGCAAAGCTGCCCGTATCCGAGCATATGGCAGTATAAAGATACCGCGCAATATCGCGATCGAGCTTAACGGACATCTCTTTAAACAGCCGGGCAAGTATCTCCCCCGTAGCGGCCGCGTCCGCATCCACATACGCCGCATCACCGAAATTTGTATTCGTCTTATGGTGATCTATGTTGACCACCTTTTCCGCCGCCGCTTTTATCGCTATCCGCTTCCCCATACGCGCTTGGTCACCGCAGTCGAGGACAATGCAAAGATCGCATGATACAGCTTCGCCATCATATACCTTTATACCGTCGTCTAAAAACTCAAGTCTTTTCTCTACCGGCTCCTCGGTATATATCTCTGCCGTTTTGCCCATATTTCTCAGCGCGCGACGCATAGCCATAGATGAGCCTATCGCGTCGCCGTCGGCATTGATATGGGGCAGTATCGTCACATTCCGCGCCTGATCTATAAGTCTTATAATATCCTTCATTTGGGTAAGATTTAATTCCTTTCGATCTGCCAATAAAATCAGTGTCCGTTATATTTCCTTCAGAAGCTTATCTATATGCGAGCCATGCTCTATAGATCTGTCAAGCTCAAATATAAATTCCGGTGTATAGCGCAGATCCACGCGTTTACCGATCTGACGGCGGATAAATCCGGCGGCACTGTTTAAGCCCTCCATAGCTGCTTTCTGCGTCGCCTCATCGCCCATGACCGATATATATGCTTTCGCATATCTGAGGTCGTTGGTTACACTCACCGCCACAACGCTTGTCATAAGCGGTATACGCGAATCCTTCAGCTCCCGTATCACAGCCGCAAGCTCACGCATGACCTCACCGTTTATCTTGTCTATTCTCGCCATTTATCTCTCTATCTCCTGCATTTCAAAGCACTCTATCGTGTCGCCTTCCTTGATGTCGTTAAAATTCTCTATACCGAGACCGCACTCAAAGCGCTCCGTAACTTCCTTTGCGTCATCCTTATAGCGTTTGAGTGATGACACCTTGCCCTCATGTATGATTATACCGTTGCGGACAACTCGTACAGATGCGTTTCTCGTCATCTTGCCCTTTGTCACATAGCAGCCGGCAATAAGTCCGATATTCGGCACCTTGAAGGTCTGGCGCACATCCGCATAGCCGAGAACGACCTCTTTAAATTCAGGATCGAGCATACCCTTCATTGCCGCTTCTATTTCCTCTATCGCCTGATAGATGACTCTGTAAAGTCTTATATCTACATCTATCTGATTGCTCATCGCTACAGCGCCGGCATCGGGGCGAACATTAAAGCCTACTATGATTGCGTTTGACGCGTCCGCAAGCATTACATCCGACTCATTTACAGCGCCTACACCGCCATGGATGACTTTTACTCGAACTTCGTCATTTGACAGCTTCTCAAGGCTCTGCTTTACCGCCTCGACCGATCCCTGAACATCGGCTTTAACAATAATATTAAGCTCTTTCATATTGCCTTCGTCTATCTGGCTGAACAGGTTGTCAAGCGATACCTTGACTACGGCGTTGAACTTATCCTCTTGCATATCCTGTCTGCGCTCGTCGGCAACATCTCTTGCCAGCTTCTCGTCCTTAACGACCATAAGAACATCTCCGCCCGTCGGAGCTTCGTTAAGTCCCTGTATCTCGACCGGAGTTGACGGGCCGGCTTCCTTTACACGCCTGCCCTTGTCGTTTGTCATGGCTCTTACTCTGCCTACAGCCGTTCCGGCAATTATAACATCGCCCTGCTTT
>CAJONM010000198.1 GCA_905235885.1 uncultured Clostridia bacterium | reverse complement strand
GGCAGGTATTCTTGATGAGCCGCCTACCAAAAGCACCTCGTCTATCTTTGACGCGGATATATCCGCATCACGCATAGCGTTTCTTATACATACTATAGTTCTGTCAACAAGATCTGAGGTAAGCTCATCAAACTTTGCTCTTGTTATATCAAGATTGATATGCTTGGGTCCTGTCGCGTCCGCGGTGATATACGGAAGATTTACAGATGATGTCGATGTTGTGGAAAGCTCGATCTTTGTCTTTTCCGCCGCTTCCTTCAATCTCTGCATAGCCATCTTATCGTTTGTAAGGTCTATGCCTTCGTTCTTCTTAAATTCCGATACGAGATAATCTATGATCCTCTGGTCGAAATCATCGCCGCCAAGATGCGTGTCGCCGTTTGTTGAAAGAACCTCAAATACGCCGTCGCCTATTTCGAGGATCGAAACATCGAATGTGCCGCCGCCGAGGTCATAGACCATGATAGTCTGATCCTTATCGCTCATACCGTATGCAAGTGCGGCTGCCGTCGGCTCGTTGATTATTCTCAGTACCTCAAGCCCCGCGATCTTGCCTGCGTCCTTCGTCGCCTGACGCTGCGAGTCGTTAAAGTATGCCGGAACGGTTATGACCGCCTGAGTTACAGTCTCGCCAAGATAGCCTTCCGCGTCGCTCTTGATCTTTGATAAGATCATCGCCGAGATCTCCTGCGGCGTATATGCCTTGCCGTCGATCGTCACCTTATCGGTCGTACCCATTTTTCTCTTTATTGACATTATAGTCCTGTCCGCGTTCGTCACTGCCTGACGCTTCGCCACCTGACCGACTATTCGCGATCCGTCCTTCTGGAACGCAACTACGGACGGCGTTGTCCGTGATCCCTCGCTGTTTGTTATAACATTGGCGTTACCGCCCTCCATAACCGCTACGCAGCTGTTTGTCGTACCTAAGTCTATACCTATGATTTTTGCCATTTTATTTTCCTCCCTTTAATTAGCTACCTTTACCATACTGTATCTGACAACTCTGTCATTTTTGTAAATATAACCCGTCATAAACTCCTCAACGATCGTGTTTTCGTCTATCGACTCATCCTCGATGTGCATTACGGCGTTGTGTAAATTCGGGTCAAATTGCTCTCCGATCGCCTTTATCGGCGTGATCTCAAGCTTATTTAAACAGTCGTTAAACTGCTTTAATACCATATCAATGCCTTCCTTGAACTTGACCGCCTCCTCGGATGATACCTCCGTCTTGAGCGCCAAGCTGAGCGCGTCGCCTATAGGCAGAAGCTGCGCTGCGGTATCTATTACGGCGTCCGCGTATCTCGCCGCCTTTTCGCGCTGAGAACGCTTCTGATAATTGTCGTATTCAGCCATAAGCCGTAAATATTTATCAGTCTGCTCCCTGAGCTTTTCCTCAAGCTCCGCTACCGGATCGATCTCCTCCGCATTTTCGGGCTGCTCTTCTGTTTCTACAGCCTCTGAAACGGCCTCTTCGATTGTTTCATTCTCTTTCATTTCCGTCATATCCGTCTCTCTTTAACTCCTTTCTCAAAAGCTCTAACTGTCATTTGATATATACCCCACAAGATTATTTATCTCATGCGATATAAGATCGAGGCTTGCAAATACCTTCGCATAATCCATACGCTTCGGCCCGATAACGCCCACCTTGCCGACTGCCTTGCCGTCAAGCGAATAATCGGCGGTGATTATGGAGCTGTCGCGCAGTATCTCATACTCGTTCTCCTTGCCTATGGTCGCGTTTATGCCGTCGCCGGATGAGGCGGATATAAGCCCCTTGAGCTTTTGCTTATCCTCAAGAAATGTGAACAGCTCCCGCGCTTTATCCATATCGCGGTATTCGGGATATTTCAATATGGATTTCGCGTTCGCGACAAATATCTCGCTGTCGTCAAGCTCTGTTATCGAATCATATACAAAGTTGAGTATATTGATTATCGTTTTCGGCTCAACGCCCAGCTTGCCGCAAACCTCGCCCTCGATATCCTTTATTGTATCATATGCTATTTCATCCGCCGCCTTGCCGCACAGACGCCCGTTTAATATCGCCGCAAGCTTTTGGCACATCTTATCGTCGAGCCTCGCGCTTATCGGGCGGCTCCTTACGGTGTTTGTGACGATAATGAGCATTATCGCCCCCTCCGCCACAGGCACGAGATCAAGCTTTTTTATCTCGGTGCGCTCGCTTCGCGGCGCGGATATTACGGTTGTGTAATCCGTCAGCATAGCCGTAAGAAATCCCGCTCGCTTCACAGCCATATCAAGACGGCTTATTCTTCCGGCAAGCTCCTCTTGAAGCCGCTTTATCGCCTCCAAGCCGAGCTGATACCGCCGCATAAGTGAATTTACATAAAATCTGTATCCGGCATCGGACGGGATCCTGCCTGCGGATGTATGCGGTTGGATAAGATAGCCCATATCCTCAAGATCCGCCATCTCGTTCCTTATTGTCGCGCTTGAAAGTCCGAGTGCGTTCTTTTTCGATATGGCCCGCGATCCGACCGGCTCCGCTGAGCAGATGTATTCGTCAATAACGGCTTGCAAGATTTGTTTTTGTCTGTTGCTCAGTTCCATTTCAAATCAAATCCCCTTTATTTTGTTAGCACTCGAAGCCTTTGAGTGCTAACAACAGATATAAGATACCACTTTTTATATCCTTTGTCAAGTATTTTATATTAATTTTAACATTTTATTCATAATTAAAGGGAGCTGCCTTAAACGGGCAGCCCCCACTGTTGGACATTTATCTGTCAGTCATTTGAATGAGCAGCCAGATATTCCTCAAAATTCTTATATTCCGCCTTGTGCTGCTGCGGCTTGAAATCCGCCTTGTATGTTGCGGTGCTCGTCGCCTTCTGCTCTGCCGGCTCATGCCTGCGCTCCTGCCGTCTGCGGTCGCCTCTGCCCTTTCCGTAGCCTTGAGGCGCGTTCTTAGGCGCGATTATGACCTTTCTGTACGGCTCTTGCCCTACCGAAAATGTCGTAACATCCTCGTTTGCCTGAAGGTTTGAGTGTATTATTCTTCTTTCGTACGGATTCATCGGTTCAAGCGAAAACTTCTTGCCGGTGCGCGCTACCTTTGCGGCAAGTCTGTCCGACAATGCCACAAGCGCGGCGCGGCGCTTTTCACGATAGTTTTCCGTATCTATAGATACCTTTATATAATCCTGCGATCCTTTGTTTACGACAAGCGATGTCAGGTACTGGATGCTGTCAAGCGTGTCACCGCGCTTGCCGATAACTATACCCATATTCGGACCTGAAAGCTCGATATCCAATATATCGTCCTGATATACTGCGCTTACCTGTACTTCTATGCCCATGGCATTGAGCACATCGGTGATGAATTTCTTTGCCGTTGCAACAGGGCCATCTCCGGCTTCCTGCTCCTGCTCCGGCGCGTCTTCTCCGCGCACGGATACCTCAACTATCGCTTCCTTGCCGCCTAATCCCAAAAAGCCCTTTGACGACTCCTGAATTACATTTACTACCGCGTCCTCCTCGGCTATGCCAAGCTCCGCAACGGCCTCGGCTACTGCCTCTTCAACGCTTCTTGCTTTTTTTTCTATGCTTGTCGGCATATTTTGATTTGGGAACTTTTGCAACAAAGTCATCCCCTTTCTTTTCAAAATAATTGTTTAATACTATCTGCTGCACTATCTGCATGATCCCGCTTACTATCCAGTAAAGACCTATTCCTGCCGGCAGGATCAGCGTGAAATAACCGGTCATGACCGGCATCATCCATGTCATTGTTTTGCTCATTGACTGAGCCTGGTCGTTTGTGGTGTTCTTATCCTGTCCCGACATCTTCATCGAAAGCTTGCTCTGGGCAAATGATGAAACAACTGCCAAGATCGGTATTATCAAAAGCAGGATAATTTCGAGATTGCCCTTTATGTCACCGAAACAGCTGAATGCCGTCCACGGCGTATTCGACAGATCAAGCCCGAGGAATTTGAAGTTGATATACCACGGATCGCTCGGTCCGTTTACGATATACGCCCAGTTCGATATCTGTATCTGATTTGTTTTCATCAGCGTCTCGACAGGCGTTTGGGCAAGCGTTCCAAGATTATAGCCTGCCGCGATCATCGACTCGCGCAGCGATGTTATCGTGTTTATGATATTTTCGGGTATGTCCTTGTACGGTACATTGAACATGTAAGTAAGCGGCTTCTGGATAGCCTGATACAGCGCGATAAGAATAGGCATCTGTATCAACATCGGCAGACATCCGCCCGCCATGCTCACATTGTTTTCCTTATATACCTTCGCCATTTCCTGTTGGAGCTTCGCCTGATCGTTTGCGTACTTTTGCTGAAGCTCTGCAACTATCGGCTGGATTATCTGCTGCTTTCGCATCGACTTCTGCGACTTTATGTTAAGCGGAAGAAGTATCAGCTTTATCAGCAATGTAAACAGAATGATAGCAACACCATAGTTCTGGACTACCTCATAGATCGTTTTTATGAGCCAGCCCATAGCCATAACGATATAATGCCACATATGGATTCCTTTCCGATGCGATGTTTACGGTACCGGATCGTAGCCGTGACCGCCCAGCGGTCTGCACCGCAATATACGGCGGACAGCCAGAAAGCTTCCCCGCACCGCACCATATTTTTCTACCGCCTCCAACGCGTATTCCGAACAGGTGGGAATAAACCTGCATGTCCCCACGCCCTTCAGCGGTGATATACGGTGTCTGTAAAATTTGATCAAAAAAATCAGTATTCTTTTCATAGCAGTTCCAGTGATCTGAATATATATGCCAGATCCTTTTTTATCTGATCGCATCCTCTGCCGGCGGCTCTGTTCTTGGCAACTATCACTATATCGTAGCTGCCCGTAAGCTCCGGCGACAATGCTCTGTAGCTCTCGCGCATGAGCCGCTTTATGCGGTTGCGCATAACGGCGTTGCCGTAATGCCTGCCTACGGTAAATCCGACGCGGCACATTCCGCGTTTGGTCGGCATGGCGTATACCGCCATATACGCGCCCGCGGCGATCTTGCCGCGGCGG
>CAJONM010000197.1 GCA_905235885.1 uncultured Clostridia bacterium | reverse complement strand
GGAGCCGCACATATCCGCTCTTTTTTGCGGAGTCAAATACATTTTTATGTTCACCCTTTTTTGCGGTCACAACAGGGGCAAGGATCTGTATTCTCGACCGCTCCGGCAGCGCCATTATCCGATCAACTATCTGATCTACCGTTTGCCGCTTGACCTCTCTGCCGCATTTGGGACAGTGGGGAATACCTACGCGGGCGTAAAGCAAACGAAGATAGTCGTATATTTCCGTAACCGTACCGACGGTTGAGCGCGGATTTTTTGATGTTGTTTTCTGGTCTATGGATATAGCCGGCGAAAGCCCGTCGATGTAATCCACATCCGGCTTGTCCATTTGTCCCAAAAACATACGCGCATAGGATGACAGCGACTCGATGTACCTGCGCTGCCCCTCTGCATATATCGTATCGAACGCAAGCGAGCTTTTTCCGGAGCCGGACAGACCCGTCATTACAACGAGCTTGTCTCTGGGTATCGCCAGCGAGACATTTTTCAGATTATTAACTCTTGCACCTTGTATTGTGATCTCGTTTTTTGCCATTGTTTATCTCCTCAACTCAAGTAGTATGTTCCTGTTTCGTTCTTGCGCTTTATTGCGTTTAGCTTGTTCTCGACAAGCTGCTCTATGCCCTCAAACGCCGCAGCCTCAAAGACCATTTGTATTATTTCGCTCTCGGCATACATAAGCTGGGCAGTAGATATTATCTCAAGCTTATCATTCTCGTCAAACTCTCTGAAATCGACGATCTCGCATTTTATTCCGAGATTAAAAAATATGCTTTCCTCTGTTTTCCTGAAAAACTCCTGATCAATGTCGGCATAGCTGTATACGATAAATTCTGCTACTTCATCCACATATGTGTATACAACAAGCGTAAGGATATTCTCAAGTATTATGTTAAGCGCTTCTTGCAGCTTTCCATCAAAAGTCATAAGCTAAATTCCTTTTCCAATCTGCGTATCTCATCTCTGTATTGCGCCGCTTTTTCAAATTCAAGCCGTTCGGCGGCTTGCAGCATAAGCATCTCAAGCTGAGATATTTGCTTTCGTATATCCATTGCCGGCTTCTTTTCCTCCTGATGCGCCGCTTCCATAGGCTCAATTATGGCGCGTATGTCTTTCGTTATCGTTTTAGGCACTATGCCATGCCGTTCGTTAAACGCTATCTGGAGTGCGCGGCGACGGTTTGTTTCATCAATCGCCCGACGCATTGATCCCGTAACGGTATCGCCGTACATTATAACTCGCCCTTCGGCGTTCCTTGCCGCTCTGCCGATCGTCTGTATGAGCGACATCTCGCTTCTTAAAAAGCCTTCTTTATCAGCGTCCAGGATCGCTACGAGAGCAACTTCGGGGATATCCAATCCCTCGCGCAGGAGGTTTATCCCGACCAGCACATCGTATACGCCCAGCCGCAGATCTTTTATTATCTCCGTGCGCTCGATAGTTTTTATCTCCGAGTGCATATATGTCACCTTTATACCTATTTGCTTCATATATTCGCAAAGATCCTCAGCCATCTTCTTTGTAAGAGTGGTAACGAGCGTTCTGAAACCGTTTTCGGTGACTTTGCCTATTTCGCCTATGAGGTCGTCTATCTGATTTTGCGTAGGACGGACAGACACAACGGGGTCAACGAGCCCTGTGGGGCGAATTACCTGTTCGGCAACGACCGACGCGTGTTCCTTTTCATAGTCGGCAGGTGTCGCGCTTGTAAATATTACCTGATTAAGACGCTCTTCAAACTCGTTGAATTTAAGCGGACGGTTATCCAACGCGCTCGGCAGGCGGAATCCGTATCGTATAAGGACTTCCTTCCTTGCGCGGTCACCGTTATACATGGCGCGGACCTGCGGTATCGTCTGATGCGATTCGTCTATTATCATAAGATAATCCTTCGGCATATAGTCAAGAAGCGTGTACGGGGCAGAACCCTTTGCTCTGCCGCTTATGTGGCGCGAATAATTTTCTATCCCTTGGCAGAAGCCGATCTCACGCATCATTTCAAGATCGTATCGCGTGCGCTGCTCTATCCGCTGCGCTTCTATGAGCATATCGCGTTCCTTGAAGTAGCTTATCTGCTCCTCCATTTCAACCTCGATAGCCGCCAGAGCAAGCATCATTTTCTCGTGTGTCGTGACATAGTGCGATGCCGGCATAATGACCGCATGGCGATAGCTGCCGATGATCTCGCCCGTCAGGGCGTTTATCTCGGTTATCCTGTCTATTTCATCACCGAAAAATTCCACGCGGATGGCATTTTCACCGTTGTTTGACGGGAATATCTCCACCACATCCCCGCGTACTCTGAACTTGTTTCGGACAAAATTTATATCGTTGCGTTCATATTGCATATTAACGAGCTTACGCAATATTTCGTCGCGATCCTTTTCCATACCGACACGCAAAGACAGCATCATATTTTTGTAGTCGTCGGGATCTCCGAGACCGTATATGCACGAAACGCTCGATACGATAAGCACATCGTTGCGTTCAAACAGGGCGAATGTCGCGCTGTGGCGAAGCTTATCGAGGTTCTCGTTTGTCATGGCGTCTTTTTCGATATATGTGTCGGTCTGGGGGAGATACGCCTCCGGCTGATAGTAGTCATAATAGCTTACAAAAAATTCAACGCAGTTATTCGGGAAAAACTCCTTAAATTCGCTGCAAAGCTGCGCTGCAAGTGTTTTGTTGTGGGCAAGTACGATGGTGGGCTTATTTACCGCCGCGACGATATTTGCCATGGTGAAGGTTTTGCCTGAGCCGGTAACGCCTAAAAGAGTCTGGAACTTCTCGCCGCGCTTTATCCCGTCAACGAGCGAGGCTATTGCGCGCGGCTGATCGCCTGCCGGCTCATAGGGAGCGACAAGCTCGAATTTTTCCGTTTTTTTGTTTTCCATATCCTCGCCTCCGATCGCACAAATACCTCATTATATTTTACCACGAGACATATCTTGTGTCAAGCTCTAAAATATTAAAAAAACAATGCTTAGGTATTGTATTTTATGGCGATGTGTGATATAATTTGTAATATGCCGATACCCATATATGGGATTGGACATAAAAATCAGGAGGAAGATTATGAAGACTACAACGGCTGATTTTATAGCTATGAAAAAACGCGGCGAAAAG
>CAJONM010000196.1 GCA_905235885.1 uncultured Clostridia bacterium | reverse complement strand
GTGAATGTTTACGGCATAGGCAAGCATTTCGTCAAGCTGAGCAAATGAGGACGGAGCAAGCACCGTCATATTCGGCATACATGAGAGATATGTCAAGTCATATACGCCTTGATGTGTTTCGCCGTCCGCGCCGACTATGCCTGCCCGATCCACAGGCAGTACCACATGGAGATCCTGCAAACATACATCATGGAGCGTCTGATCGAACGCACGCTGCAAAAATGTGGAGTACAGCGGTATCACAGGCGTATATCCGGCGGCAGCCATTCCGGCAGCAAGCGTCACGCCATGCTCCTCGGCAATACCCACATCAAAAAATCTGTTTTTATATTTTTTTGAAAATTCGACAAGCCCCGTACCCTCCGGCATCGCGCAGGTTATCGCGACTATCTTATCGTTCTCTTCGGCAAGCCTGATAAGCGTTTCGCCGAATTGGGAGCTGTAATTTTCTGTTGATTGGCGGAACTTGCCTGTTTTCTCGTCAAAATTGCCGATACCGTGAAATGCGGACGGGTTCTTTTCCGCCGGAGCAAAGCCGCGTCCTTTTTGAGTGCATATGTGTACTATGGTGGGCTTTTTATGCTTTTTTGCGTATTCAAGGCAGGTAACAAGATCGTTTATGCTGTGACCGTTTATCGGACCTAAATACTTAAATCCGAGATCCTCAAACAATGTCAGAGGGATCAGACGCGCGCGTAAAAATCGCTTTATGCGTTCAAGTCCGTATTTGATGCTTTCACCCATGGGGAGTTTATCGAGCATATCCGAAATGCGCAGCTTTGATCTTACATAATATCTGTTTATGCGGATGCTCCTCAGATGTTTTGACATCGCTCCGACATTTCGCGATATCGACATCGCGTTATCGTTAAGTATGAGGATAAGCGGCGTTCGGATGTTTCCGGCATCGTTTAATGCCTCGTATATCTCTCCGCCCGTCAGCGCACCGTCGCCGAAAAGAGCTATTATTTTATGCTTCCCGCCACTGAGATCCCGTGCGCGTACCATGCCAAGCGCTGCCGAAACCGAGGTCGATGCGTGACCGGTATCGAACGCGTCATATTCGCTTTCGCTCCGTTTTGGAAACCCCGAAATGCCGCCAAGCTGTCTGAGTCCTGTAAATCCGTCCGCTCTGCCGGTGAGAAGCTTGTGTACATACGATTGATGCCCGACATCAAAAATCAGCTTATCCGTAGGCAGATCAAACACCTTGTGTATGGCAACTGTGACCTCTACAACGCCTAAATTTGACGCGAGATGACCGCCGGTCTTGCTTACGCTTTCCACAAGAAAACTGCGTATCTCTGCGCAAAGCAGGTTTAATTCATCTGTATTGAGTTGTTTAAGGTCTCCGCCGTCGTGCAGATAGTCAAGCATTTTTCTCATAATGTATACTGCTCTTTCTTTTTCCGTATTGATCATATTAATATTGGTAGTATACCATATCGTCACAAAAAAGTCAATTTATTTTTTGAGATGTGATTTTAAAGAAAATGAAATATAAATGTAAAACAAACATAATTTACATTTGGGGGTAATGTATGATATAATCAGAATATCATATGATGCTTATATAGCATGAAAGGAGTTTTAACCATGTGGAACAGAAAAGAATTAAAAGAGAAG
Source organism: uncultured Clostridia bacterium (assembly GCA_905235885.1). Classification (GTDB taxonomy): domain Bacteria; phylum Bacillota; class Clostridia; order UBA1381; family UBA1381; genus Ornithomonoglobus. The sequence goes on along the minus strand of CAJONM010000196.1, from coordinate 2,151 downwards.
GCAAAAGCAGCCTTTAAGGCAAATTATTGGAAATCGGTACTGGTTGCCATCATCATTGTCGCTTTAGCCGGCGTTGGCAGTGGCGTGTCTTTGAGCTCAGGCACAAGCGGCGCGGGAATTGATCTTTCGCAAATGAGCGATGCGCAGATGGCACAGCTGGCAGCGGCCTTAATTTCTGTCATAGCCGTTATCGGCGTGATAGCATTTATTGTAAAGCTGCTCGTTATAAATCCTCTTGAGGTGAGCTGCAAGCGTTTCTTTACTGAAAACAGCAAAGCACCGGCAAGTCTGGACGAATTAGGCTATGCGTTCAAGAACTGTTTCGGAAAATCAGTCGGAACGATTTTCCTACGCGACCTTTTTACAGCCTTGTGGAGTCTGCTGTTCCTGATACCGGGCATTATAAAGTCATATTCGTATCGTATGGTGCCGTATATAATCGCCGACAATCCCGATATGAGTGCTACGGATGTTATCAAATTCTCCAGAGAAATGATGAATGGCAACAAGTGGAGAGCGTTTGTGCTTGATCTGTCGTTTATCGGCTGGTATATACTTTCGGGTCTCACACTTGGCATACTGAGCGTATTTTATGTAAATCCGTATATATATGCTACAGATGCCGAGCTTTATATGGCATTAAAGAACGATTGATTACCGATAAGCAGACAATTCTGCAAAAAAATCATGATTACCTCTTGAAAAACAGCGGTATTTATGGTATAATTGAATAAGATGCAAGGGCGCCTGATGTTTGTGCGCCCTTTTTATTTGAAAAGGGAGGTTACCGATATGACATCAAAGGATATAATATTGCAAAGAGTCAAAGACGAGGATGTTCGGTTCATTCGTCTGCAATTTACCGATATGCTCGGACGGATGAGAAATATGGCGATAGTTGTCGATAAGCTGGAGGACGCGCTGGAGAACAGGTGCGTTTTTGACGGATCCGCGATTGATGGATTTGCCAATATTGAAGAAAGCGACCTGTTCCTGCACCCGGATCTGTCTACATTTACGATTTTCCCATGGAGACCGCATACCGGCAAGGTGGCGCGTCTTATATGCGATGTGTGTATGCCCGACGGCACGCCGCTTGAATATAATCCGCGAATGGTATTGGAAAAGGTAATAAAGGAAGCGGCGGATATGGGTTATTCGCTGAAGATAAACCCGAAAATGGAGTTTTTCCTTTTCAATACCGATGAGCATGGCAGACCGACGACCGAAACGGGCGACTGCGGCAGCTATTTCGATATTGCGCCGATAGACAACGGAGAAAACATACGGCGCGATATATGCCTGACTCTCGAAGAAATGGGCTACAGCATAGAAGCGTCGTATCACGAAATGGCAAAGGGTCAGCATGAGATCGTCTTCAAAGCCGGTGACGCGCTCGTGACTGCCGACAGGATAATAACGGCGAAAATGGTAATAAAAACGATCGCCAAGCGCAACGGTATGCACGCGACATTTATGCCCAAGCCGTTTGCTGATCAATGGGGATCGGGAATGCACCTGAATATGTGGATTGAAAGCAACGGAAAAAATGCCTTTAGATATGATCCGGAAAATAAGATGTTCGCGCCATTGACATACAGATTTATAGCCGGACTTCTGTACTATACGCGCGAGATAGCCTGCATAACCAATCCTACCGTAAATTCATATAAGCGGTTTATTCCGGGCGCGGACGCACCCTGCCACATATCGTGGTCTGAGAACAACAGAAGTCTTTTGATACGAGCGGTAAAGATGCGCTCACCGGAGACGGCGCGAGTAGAGTACCGTTCGCCGGACGGCACTGCAAATCCCTATCTTGCGATCGCAGCGATCCTCAAGGCAGGGCTTGCCGGCATAAAGGATGAAAGCATCCTGCTGCCGCCCAGTATCGGCATGAATGCAAGCGTGCTGTCAGACGGCGAGCGCGAGGCATTGGGTATACAGCGTATGCCGGTAAGTCTTCATGAAGCGCTGAATCTTGCGCAAAGCTCCGAGCTTGTTTCCGAGCTTTTGGGAGATACGCTTTTTGAGCATTACATGAAAAAGAAACGAGAGGAGTACGACAGCTACAGACGCGCCATAAGCGAATGGGAGCTTGACCGATACCTTGTCCAGTATTGATAGGTACTAAAAGGAAGACAAGGGAGG
>CAJONM010000195.1 GCA_905235885.1 uncultured Clostridia bacterium | reverse complement strand
TTATGCACTTTTAAGCCATAGTAACCATCGCCGCAGAAGGAGGGGATAAGCGATGGGTGAATATTTATTATCCTGTCTTTGTATTCCGAGAGCAATTCATTACCCAAAATCGCCAGAAAGCCGGCAAGAACAATAACATCCACTCCCATGTTTTTCATATATCGGCATATTGCTTTGTTAAATTCGTCGTCACTCCCATTGCAGTCAGCGTTTTTTCGTATCACCTTTGTTGGGATGCCTGCTTTTTTCGCACGCTCAAGTCCGAACGCATCCGAACGGTTGGAGCATACACATACGATCTTGCCGCTCTTGATTACATCTCCCTGTTTATCTACAAGCGCCTGAAGATTGGTGCCGCCTCCTGAGATAAGAACGCCTATTCTTTTCATACGATCTCCACACCCTTTTCGCCTCTTTCAAGCTCGCCTATTATATATGCCGTCTCGCCGGATTCTTCAAGGCATTTAACGGCTTTCTGTGCATTTTCCGCATCTACCGCGACTATCATACCGATACCCATATTAAATGTATTATACATATCATCCTCAGGTATATTGCCCTTTTCCTGCAATATATCAAATATGGGTAGAATGTCCCAGCTTCCTTTATGTATTACAGCCTTTAATCCGTCCGGAAGCATTCTCGGTACATTTTCGATAAATCCACCGCCTGTAATGTGCGATACGGTATTTATTCCGACCTCATCTATAAGCTTCAGAAGCGGCTTTACATATATCCTTGTCGGTGTCAACAGTGCCTGACCTATGGTTTTTCCGAGCTTATCGCTGTATTGCGAAAGGTTTTCCGCTGCGTTCTCACCGTTAAGATCAAACAGCTTTCGTACAAGCGAGTAGCCGTTGGAATGTATACCGCTTGACGCTATACCTATAAGCTTATCGCCGGCTTTTGCGCGGTTGCCGTCCGTTATCTTATCTTTTTCGACGATGCCTACCGAAAATCCGGCAAGATCATATTCGTCTTCAGGGTAAAAACCGGGCATTTCTGCCGTTTCCCCGCCAACAAGTGCACAGCCTGCAAGTACACAGCCGTCCGCAACGCCCTTTACGATCTCAGCTACCCGTTGCGGAACATTTTTCCCAACCGCCAGGTAGTCAAGGAAGAACAGAGGCTTTGCGCCGGAGCATGCAACATCATTTACACACATTGCCACACAGTCCTGACCGATAGTGTCGTGCTTGTTCATAAGAAATGCGATCTTCAGCTTAGTGCCGACACCGTCCGTGCCTGATACGAGAACGGGGTTATCATAGCCCTTGCCGATCTCAAACAGACCGCCGAAGCCGCCTATTCCGCCGAGAACGCCTTCTATCGCGGTTCTTTTAACATCACCCTTGATCAGATTTACCGATTCATAGCCTGCTTCTACATTTACGCCGGCAGACTTATATGCATCTGTTGCCATTGATATTCTCCTTTACTGCATTAATTGTGCTGCTTTTTCTTTAATAAGCAGGTCTTTTTTTTCAACACCTTCAGCCATTGTCTTGCGGGCATCCTTCAGCGGCTTTTTAAGGTAGTCATACTTGACCGCCAGAATTTCCGCTGCAAGTATCGCAGCGTTTGTACCGTTATTGAGCCCGACCGTCGCGACGGGTATGCCCGGCGGCATCTGTACCGTTGCAAGCATTGCGTCAAGGCCGTTGAAGGTCGATTCTATGGGAATGCCTATCACGGGCAAGGTCGTGTTTGCTGCAACGACACCGCCCAGATGCGCCGCCATACCTGCCGCGCAAATGATGATCTCGATGCCGTTTGCCTCCGCGTCCTGCGCATATTTCATCGCCTTTTCGGGAGTGCGGTGCGCTGATATGACGCTTACCTCGCATTCTATATCAAATTCATTAAGCTTTGTTATACAGCCCTTTATCTTTTCAAAATCCGAATCTGAGCCCATGATAAGGGCAACCTTTGGTTTGGACATATGATTTGCTCCTTTGTTTTTCATGATCGATTATAGTAGCTTGCATAAATAAACAAACTATTATAATTATACAACAACAGAGCGGAATTTGCAATATGTTTTTCATTGTTTGGTAAAACTTTGTCAACAAATACATATATTTCTTGATTTTTTTGTCAAGGTGTGGTAAAATAATATATGTGCAAGCGAGCGCATATGAAATTGAAAGGGATTTCAAAATGAAAAAACAATCGAGAAGCGAAGCGAGAGAGGCTGTTTTTACACAGGTATTCCAGTTTGCAACGCAAAGGGAGAATATGGATGTGGCACGCGAGATCTTGCTTACCGAAAAGCCGGAATGCGAACAGAACCTCGGATATATTAC
>CAJONM010000194.1 GCA_905235885.1 uncultured Clostridia bacterium | reverse complement strand
CGGCGCAGGATCGGCGAGGTTTGGCGGCTGTTTTATACAAAGGGGCTGTGGATATTCCTCATGCTGCTCGGAACGGGGATATTCCTGCTGTGCAATTACAAAACGACGGGCGAATGGTTCAAATTCCTCGAATACGACAAAAAATACTGGTCACAGGCAAGCTGCTATTTCGGCAAGGGCATACAGACGATATTTGATAACGCCGTCTCAAGTGACGGCTACACGAAATTTACGATATGGCTGCCGGAGCTTGGGGCTGTAATATTCACCGTCGCGGCGCTGCTTTACGGCGTGGGGCGGCACAGATCTATGTATACGGCGTTTCTGTTGGTATACATAATCATCAATACCGGCATCACATGGCCGCTGAGCGTGGCGCGGTACATGACCTGCGCCGTTCCGGCATTTATTATAGCGGCGGATTTTTCGGAGCGTCATAAATGGACGGAGCCTGTCATCACCGCGACAATGGCGATCGGGTTCGGCATATGCTTTGTAGTATATTTTCTGGGAAGGCAGATATTATAGTATGAAAAAGAATAAAGAACATAACGGCGAGCTGTATAACATACTGCTGCTGTGCATGGCAGTTTTGGGTGTTTTGGCGGTGCTGTGGACATTTACGGGCACCTGGCCATGGCGCGAGCACGCGTATTACTCATATATGCTTCAGGCGCGGTCATGGCTTGAGGGCAGGCTCGATCTCGGCAGAGATTACGAGCATCTGGAGCTGGCGATATTTAACGGAAAATATTATGTAAGCTTTCCGCCGTTCCCGTCATATGTCATGCTGCCCTTTGCGGCGCTGCATCTGTATACCGCCGACGGGCTGATCGGCGTTTTGTCCGCGCTTGGCGCGGCGGTATACGCATATCGTATAATGCGTCATTTCGGGACGGAGCAGGTATTGGCGGCATTTTTTGCCCTGTTTGCTACGATAGGCTCGAATTTCCTGTTCATCGCGCACGCGTCATGGGTATGGTTCATAGCCCAAAATCTGGCGTTTTCGCTGTCCCTTGCCGCGCTGTATTACGCGCTTATGGGCAGGCTCGGACTGTCGCTTGCGCTGTGGGCGTGCGCGGTAGGCTGCCGTCCGCTCGATATTGTGTTCCTGCCTGTACTGTTATACGCCTTTTATGGTGCTTATCATACCGCGTACCCGAACGCGTCATTTTCGGAGATGATAAACAAAAACATAATAAAGCTTATACCCATGGCTGTTATAGCAATATCCTATATGCTGCTCAACTATGCACGGTTCGGCAACCCGATAGAATTCGGGCATAACTACCTGCCGGAGTTCACGCGCTCGGCGCATGGGCAATTCAGCGCGGCGTATCTGCGCGATAATCTTGCATCACTGGTGCGGCTCCCGAAAATAAGCTTCAGGGAGGCTTGGGAATATCAGAAATTTGACGGGACGAATATGTTCATCATAAGCCCCATATTTATTTCATATATCGCGTATTCCGTATGCGGCGTTATAAAGAAACGGATAAAGCCGGCATATGCCGCGCTCATATTTGCCGCGATAGCGGCGGAGCTTGTGCTGACGGCGTGCCATAAAACGATGGGCGGCGCGCAGTTCGGCAACAGATATACGGTCGATGTCCTGCCGCTCGCGCTTCTGGGCATAGCCGCCGTATCGCCGCAGGACGGCAAGGCGGCGCGGTCGGGCATCATATTGTTCCTTATGGGACTTGCGGTGAACTGTATCGGCACGGTACTGTTCTTTGTATAATACGGGAAGGGGTTGATAAACGGTGCTCGGTATAATAATATACATTTATTTCCTGTTTGTGGGGTATGCGTGCAGCTCGTTCGTATTCCGCGAAAGAGGCATATACTTCAGAGCATGGATGGGCGGCATTTTCGGCAATGTCGTTCTTATGGCAGGTATCGTCATTCCGTCGATCTTCTGCGGATTTTCATATATAAGCCATATTATCCTTATCGCCGCCGCGGCGGCAGGGCTTGGGTATATGATCAAGAAAGAGACGCCAAAGGGCTTTGCAGAGCTTCTTAAAGCGTCCGCCGATGACGGTATGGACGGCAGGATCTTCCTTGCCCTCGTTGCGCCGCTTGCGATCCTGACGGGCGTGCTTATGACCAATCACATTTTAGCGCCGTCAGCCGGCGGCGGATACGCGAGCGGACAATGCACATACGGCGATCTGCAAATGCATCTGGGCTTTGTCACCAGCATTGCCGAGCAGGGCAAATTCGCGCCGGATTATGTATTTCTGTCCGGGCATAAGCTGAACTATCCGTTTTTTGTCGATATGCTCTCCTCAAGCCTGTACCTGTTCGGAACGCCGCTCAGGTGGGCGGTGCTGCTGCCGAGCTATGCGCTTTCGACGCTGCTTATCATGGGCTTTTACTTTGTCGGGTATAAGCTGACGGGCAAACGGTCGGCATCCGTTTTGGCGACGGCGTTTTTCTTTCTCGGCGGCGGCTTCGGCTTCGCGTATTTTCTTGACGGCGCAAAGGCGGACGCGACCGCGTTTACGAGGATATTTACCGACTACTACCACACCCCGACAAACTTTAATGAGAACAATATCCGCTGGGCAAACCCGATATGCGATATGATAATACCCCAGCGCACGACCATGGCAGGCTGGTGCTGTATCCTGCCCTGTATATGGCTGCTTATCGACGCGGTAAAGACAAAGAGCCGCGCGGCGTATATCACTCTCGGTATACTGTCGGGATGTATGCCGATGATACACACACATTCGTTTCTGGCGCTTGGCATTATATGCGCGGTCATATTCTTCCCATATATCGCGGACGAGAAAACGGCGGACGGAAAGAAAGCGTTTTTCATAAACTGGCTGATCTTCGGCGGCATAGTCGCGGTAATGGCAGCGCCGCAGCTCATATATTGGACATTCCGACAGACCGGCGGCAATGAGTCGTTTTTAAAATATCAATTCAACTGGGTAAACCACAACGACCCGTATTTGTGGTTCTACCTCAAAAACTGGGGCATAGCCGCGCTCTTTGCGGTGCCGGCGGTGCTTAAAGCGGACAAGGGCGGCAAACGGCTGTTTTGCGGCTGTGCGCTGATATTTGTCGTTGCCGAGCTTATCCTGTTCCAGCCGAACGAATATGACAACAACAAGCTTTTCTTTGTGGTGTATATGATACTGCTCATATATGTAAGCGATTGGCTCGTATATATATGGGAAAAGCTTCGCGGCGTGCCGGGCAGAGCGTATCTTGCGGCGATAACGGTCATTGCCGGGACGCTGTCGGGCGTGCTGACGATAGGCAGAGAATATAAAAGCGGCGCACAGTATGAAACCTTTAACCGCGACAAGATCGAAATGGGCGAATACATCAGGGAAAACACGCCCAAGGACGCGGTATTTCTGACGGGCTATCATCATCTTGATCCCGTCCCGACGCTTGCCGGACGGACAATATATCTCGGCTCGTCGCTCTATGTATATTTCCACGGCATGGGCGATGAATACAACATCCGCAAAAACGCGGTCGAGGAGGCGTATAGCGGCTCATATGAGGGGCTGCGCGGCTTCTGCGAGAAAAACGGGATAACATATGTATATGTCGGCGCGAACGAAAGAAATGATTTTAATATCAACAGCGACACATTAAGCCGATTGGAAGAGGTACGGACTATCGGCTCGGAAACATTGTATAAAATAAAATAAAGAAAGGGGTTTATGAAAATGAAACTCAGATCAACAACGGCAATCATCGCCGCTCTGGCTATCGTAATGCCGATGGCAACGGGCGCAGCGGCGGAAAGCGAGGCGGCGGACGCGCTCGCCGGTGTCAAAACAAGAATAAGCGTTCCGGCGGAGCTTACCGAATTCGACGGCTCAAGCTATACCGAAAACGGCAAAACGACTTATGATTTCTATTGGCACGATGAGGATTACAGCGCCAGCCTCAGCGTAAGCTCGGACGCGAAGGGACGGATCAAAAACTACAGCTATTATTATTACGGCGAGTATACGGACTCGGTGATCTATGCCGATAAGTCAAAGTCGGACTATATCGCGGCGGCGGACGAGTTCGTCCGGAATGCGTTTCCGGAGCTTTTCGGCACCGGCGGCGAGGAGCTTACGCGCACCTCGACAGGCGCGTCCATAACATATGATAATACGCTCGGCGTGGAATATACGCGCCATAAGAACGGCATACCGGTAAAGGACAACACCGTTTATCTCAATGTAAAATATACAGGGGAACAATTTGTAGTGACATATCTGTATTCAACCGTTGACTATGACGCGGAGTTCAAGCCGTATTCGGGCAGTGCGCTTGCGGATCCGGAGGCGGCGTATTATGCGGCATACCCGCTTGAATTGGCGTACATGGACGACTGGTCGAATATCGACTATGAGCAAGGCAAGGATCCGATGCGGCTCGTGTACCGCTTCCGCGATAATGAGGCAGGCTTCATTGACGCGCAAACGGGCGAGACGGTAGAGGAGGACCTGCCCGATGACATCGTCTACAGCGCCGGTGCCGGCGCGATGAACACCGAGGAGGCGGCCGATAAGCGATTTACGGATGCGGAAAGGCGCGAGCTTGACAATATCGCCGGACTGAAATCGACCGCACAGATAATAAAGAGCATAAATAACCTCGAAGCGCTCGGCGAGATGCCGCCGGCGGATAAATTCTCACGCCGCGTGGAAAAATATGACGATCAATATATGATATACCTCTCATATTACGATGAAGAACAGGAGCGATCCATCAGCATAAGCGCGGACGGTATGAGCGGTGCGATACAATCCTTTGACGATCGCATATACGGCAAGGACGATAAGACCGAATACGGCAAGGACGCCTTTGACGCGGCAGCGGCGGCGACGGAAAGCTTTATCGGCAAATTCTTTGCCGACAAGCTCACCGACTGCGGCGATGCAAGGCGAACTGACAATGCGGCAACCGTATATACCGAATATACACAGCTTGTAAACGGCGTTAAAAATGATAATAACTTCATATCCGCGCTGTATGACCTCAAGCGCGAAAAATTGACATCGTTTTATATGAATTGGGACGAGATAAACACCGATCTCTTCCCCAAGCCCGATGGCATCGTATCATACGATACGGCAACGGCGGCAATGTCGGAGATAACTCCGCTTATAAACGCATATGTCAAGTCCGATGATGTGTATACGCCCTGCTTCTATGCAGAGGAGAGCTATGCCGCGCTTGACGCGTTCACCGGCGAATCTCTGTTCTCATATTCGGACGATGAAGAATACATATACAGCGATATATCCGGACACTGGGCGGAGAATATCATAAACGCTCTCGCGCAGTACGGCATCGGCTTTGACAAACACGAATTTTTGCCGGACGAGAAAATAACGCAGTCCGACCTTCTCAGTCTCACGCTTGCGGCAGACGGCTATTATGTCTATGACGATGACGATATGTACAGAGCGGCGGTGCGAGCAGGACTTTTGACGGAGGAAGAGATCGCACCCGACTCGACCGTTAAGCGCGAGGACGCGTTCCTATACATCATAAAGCTTATGGGCTTTTCAAAGATAGCGTCCATGGATATATTCCGCGCCGGCTTTGCCGATGATACGGACATATCCCCCGACAAGATGGGAACGCTCGCGATCCTGCGCGGCTACGGCATCGTTACGGGCGATGATGTGTCTGTTCGTCCGCAGGAGGACATCACTCGCGCCGAAACGGCGGCACTGCTGTATTATTACATCGTAACCGAAAAATAATCAGAAGGGGGCTGTAAAAAAAGTCCAGATCGCAAAAAGGCAATAAAATGCTTTATCTAAAATGGTTTGTATTAAGTTATACTGTTTAGAAGCAGAAAAAACTCATTTTATTCGTTTTTCAAAAATAGGTGCCTTTTTGCTACGAACAAACGGGACCGCTCGGAGTACACCAGTACGCCGTCGGGTCCTCAAAGCTTCGCTTTGATCCCGTTTGT
>CAJONM010000193.1 GCA_905235885.1 uncultured Clostridia bacterium | reverse complement strand
CACCAATCGTGACCCGAAAACTGACAAGGGGCATAACGGGCTTAATCTGTGTAGCGACAGATTTATTTCCGAGGTCGTATATAAAGCGTTCCGCCGCGACGCAAAGCATCCGGCTGTCAATATGCTCACAGAGCTGGGATACTGCGTAAATAACGGCAAATATTATTATTCGGGCGGTTATGATAAATACTTTGCAACAAATGTTCTTGGCATTACAAAAGCATTTTATCAATCCGACGGCTCGCTGTATATCATATTCAACGACATATATACCGAAGCCGGAAAGGAGCCTGTAGCGGAATACAGCACCGCAACAGCGATACACGATGACAGTGGCTGGTATATCTCATCCATACACATGAACGGCGATCTTTCCGATATGATAAAGCCCGAAACAAAGGACAGCTCCGCCATAAGCAGCATCCTGCAAATGCTCCGTCAATATGCGCCGCAGCTCGTAATTTTCACTGCTGTTTTAGCATCCGCTGCCGCCGCATATTTATATTTCTTTTAAAAGTCCGTCAAGCTCGGCGGAGATCGATGCTTTATCAAGATCTCTGCCGATAAATACAAGCTTGATCATTCTGTCGCCGGCTTTATCATCCCAGTTATCTTTGATGGACGGATCATCCTTTACAAATCGCTCAAGCTCTTTTCTTGAAGCTGAGGCGAACCATCTTCCGTTTTCATACATCTGTATCTGCTTGCCTGCCTGCTCAAGAACAAAAGACATATCGTTGTCCTTGTCGATCCAGACTATGCCCTTGCAGCGGATAACATTTTTCGGGAAGTTTTCATTGAGCCATTTTCTCAGTCTGTTCATCTTGAACGGCTGACGGCGGTAGTATACGAATGATCCTATGCCGTATTCCTCTGCCTCACCCTCGTCGTGGTGGTGATGATGGTGATGATGCTCATGCTCATGGTGATGTTCATGCTCATGATGTTCATCGTGGTGATGTTCATCATGGTCATCGTCGTGGTCATCATCATGGTCATCATCGCCATGCTCTTTCTCAAATTCCGATATCCAGCCGGCGGATGAAAAGGTCTTTTCGTAATCAAACTGCTTTGTGTCAAGCACATCGCTAAGATCGACCTTTGTATAGTTCGTTTCAATTATCTTCGCCTTCGGTTGCAGCGCTTTTACGACAGCGCGCACCTTAGCAAGCTCCTCCGGCGATACCTCATCTATCTTATTTATGATTATCGTGGAGCAGAACTCGATCTGCTGAACGAGCAGGTTTTCTATATCCTCCTCATCTATATCGCCCACAAGCTTTTCTCCGCCGCCGAATTCATCAACAAGACGGAGCGCGTCAACCACCGTAACAACGCAATCAAGCCGCACGATCGGCGGAACATCGCTGTCGGGAATGGTTCCGTCCATCATCGCGATTGTCTGCACTATCGGCAGCGGTTCGCATATGCCGCTTGCCTCAATAAGGATATAGTCGAATTTCCCCATTTTTACAAGCTCGGCAATCTGCTTCATAAGATCCACCTTCAATGTGCAGCAGATGCAGCCGTTCGTGAGTGGAACAAGGCTCGAATCCTTCTCCTCCACAACACCGCCGCGCTGTATGAGAGATGAATCGATATTGACCTCGCCTATGTCATTTACGATCACCGCGACCTTATATCCCTCCTGATTTGCAAGGATGTGATTCATGAGCGTCGTTTTCCCTGCTCCCAAATATCCTGTCAATAAAGTAATCGGTACCTTTTTCATTTTACTGTCATTTCCTTTCTATGCTATTTCGCCGTGTTTCTCGTAGCTGACGACTGATTTTATCCCGTTACATTCATCAACAAAAACGACCTTGGGTCTGTGCGTTTTCGCCTCGTCCGGCGTCATATCCGCGTATGCCATTATGATGACCTTATCGCCCTTATTTACGAGCCTTGCCGCCGCTCCGTTAAGACATATCATACCCGATCCGCGCTCTGCGGCTATGGTATATGTTTCAAGCCTTGCGCCGTTATCGACATCGGCAACGGCTACCTTTTCATATTCAAGTATTCCGGCAGCATCCATAAGATCCCGATCTATCGTTATGCTGCCTACATAATCAATATCCGCGTCAGTGACTGCGGCACGGTGTATTTTGCCCTTGAGCATCGTTACATTCACCGTTTATCCCTCTCAATCTATTATAAAGTTATCTATCAATCTTGTTTTACCTATATACACTGCAACAGCCGCAAGTATGCCCCCGGAACAGTCGCGCACCGCTTCAAGATTTTCGGTATCGACAAGCTCGACATAATCGACCTTTGCAAGCGGTTCTTTTTCGATCTCATCTCTTATGGCAGCTTTTACCGCCGCCGCGTCATGCTCGCCGTTTTCTATCATAGTCCTGCCTATCGCAAGCGATCTTGACAGACACAGTGCCGCCTTTCGCTCTTTTTCGTCAAGATATGTGTTTCTGGACGATTTTGCAAGCCCGTCCGCCTCGCGGACGATCGGGCAGCTGATTATCTCTATATCAAAATTCAGATCACGCGCCATTTTCCTGATAACGCATAGCTGCTGCGCGTCCTTTTGTCCGAAATATGCCCTGTCCGGCGATGCGATATTAAAGAGCTTTGACACTACGGTACACACCCCGTCAAAATGCGTGGGACGCGATTTGCCGCACAGCACCTTTGTTATCTTGTCAACGCTTACGGTGGTAAGCGCATTAACATACATCTCTTCAGGTTCGGGATTGAATATTATGCTTGCTCCTGCCGCCTCACAAAGAGCCGCATCCTTTTCTATATCGCGCGGATATGTTTCAAAGTCCTCGTTCGGTCCGAATTGCGTCGGATTTACAAAATCCGATACGATAACGCAATCATTTTCCGCCGCCGCCCTGACTATGAGCGATTTATGTCCCTCATGCAGATAACCCATCGTGGGGACAAGCCCTATCGACTTACCGTCTTTTCTCCATGCTTTCACATATTCGCGAACCTCTTTTATGCTCTTTATAACGGGTATCACAGTCAATTACCTCTCTCTTCCTTAATT
>CAJONM010000192.1 GCA_905235885.1 uncultured Clostridia bacterium | reverse complement strand
ATTTTTACGCTTCCGCCGTTTGCCGCCGCCTCGCCAAGCGACATATCCGAGCCTTTTACCCTTAGCATATCTCCGAACGATACGACCGTTACATTCTCTGTCATGGCAAGCGAAACGAGTTTATCTATATATGACGCGACCGTAACGCAAACGGGGCAACCGGGTCCTGATATGAGCCTGATTTTCGGCGAGAGCATATTCGCGATCCCGTTTTCGGATATCGCCGCCGTATGCGTGCCGCATACCTCCATGATAACGCGCTCTGCGCCGTCATAATTTTTGAGGTATGATTTTATTTTTTCTAAATCAAGCATTGCCCATTTCCTCTAACTCGCGAAACAGCATTTCCATTTCCTCCGCTTCGCTTACACCCATTTTCTGGATTATAAGTCCTGCATGGACAAGAACTCTGTCTCCGACCTTTACATCTGTAAGACCTGCATTGGCAGTAACGATGTTGCCGTTGTAATCCACCTTGGCAATTCTTCCGTTTATTTCCACGACCGTTCCCGGCGCTGCAACACACATAATTTTCTCCTCCCTGTCAAAGCGTCAGACTGCCGATCATATATGCCTGTCCGAGAGCTATCCCTCCGTCATTGGTGGGTACCTGCTCGTTTATATATACATCAAAGCCCGACCTTGTAAGTCTTTCCATGCACATTTCCGTCAAAACGGCATTTGCGAAAACACCGCCCGATAAGATTATCGTTTTTTCACCGTAAGCCTCCGCGGCATCCGCCACAGCGTCCGCTATCGCGCGATGAAAGCCGCGAGCGAGCGAGCGTTTGTCCGCGCCACGGTCGGCGGCATACGCAATATCCTTTATAAGCTCCGATGACGACCATTTGCCGTCTACAAGTCGAAGCTCCAGCGGATACGACTCCGCCGCCTTATTTGCCGCGCTCTCTAAAAGGATCGCGCTCTCTCCCTCATATGAGTTATATCCGCTTATTCCCAAAAGAGCCGATACCGCGTCAAATAATCTTCCCATGCTCGATGAACGGACGGTATTTATATGACTTTCAAGAGCCGCCTTTATAAGCGCACTGTTTTCGCCGCGCATCTCAAGCCCTGCCGACGCAAGAAAACAATCGCATATCGTTTCGGAATTTTTTGCCGACTCATCGCCGCCCGTAAGCTCCGTATACTCCAAGCCGCCGATGCGCTCAAATCCGTTATCGTATAGAATTATCTCGCCGCCCCATATGTTGTTATCCGTTCCGTAGCCGGTACCGTCAAATATAAATCCAAGCGCACGGTCGGATAATTTATGCTCCGCCATGACAGATGCCATATGCGCGTAATGGTGTTGTATAAATATCCCCTTCTCCGTTCTGCTGCGATACAACGGATGCAGATCCGCGACAAATTTATATTGCGATATGCCTAAGAGTCTGCCTAAATGCGCAATATTCCTTTTCCATTCCTCGAACGCTTCCTGATTTTCAAGATCACCGAAATGCTGGCTCATATATGCTCTGCCGCCTACAGCGTAGCAAAACGACGCTTTCAGATCTCCTCCTGCTGCAAGCACAGCCGCGCCGTCTCTTTGTTCTCCTATTTCCACAGGCAACGGCGTATAGCCGCGCGCGCGGCGTACCATCTGCGTTCTCTGGCATATAACCCTGCATACCGAATCGTCAAGCGGAGTGACTATTCGTCTGTCATGGCTCAATATCTCAAATCCGCCCACATCATCGCGCAGGCGAAACATATCCTCATTTTTAGTTATCATCGGCGCACCCGATACATTCGCGCTCGTCATTACAAGCTCACCGCACTCGCGTACAAGATATTCCTGATACGGATTGCACGGCAAAAATGCGCCTATATAATCGCTTGCACCGCAAACGGACGGCGCAAGATCCTTCTTTTTCCTGAGCAGCACTATCGGTCGCGCCGCAGAAAGAAGCAGCCGCTCCTCATCATCGGACATATACGCGTATTCTCTGACCGCAGCCGTATTTGCGAACATAACGGCAAACGGTTTCGTCTCGCGGCGCTTTATACGGCGTATGCTTTCCGCCGCTGCCTCCGTATCGGCGCGGCAGGCAAAATGGTAGCCGCCTATGTCCTTTACAGCCACTACGCCGCCTTGCTTTATCGTTTTCGCCGCCGCCTCCAAGGGATCACCATCAAGCGTATATTTCAGCGTCGGTCCACAGTCGTTGCATGCTATCGTCTGTGCATGGCAGCGATTATCCGAAATATCCGTATATTCGCTCTCGCATTCGCAACACATATCAAAGTCTGCCATGGCAATATTGCATCTGTCATACGGAATGCTTTCCATGATCGAATATCGCGGTCCGCACGCCGTACAGCTTATAAACGGGTGATGACAGCGTCTGTTTGTTATATCGTTAAATTCAGATCTGCACCTGTCACAAGTAGCAATATCGGGCGTAAGCATCGGTACCGCTTCGGATATGCCGCCGCTCTCCTCGATAGTAAAGCCTATGGCGGCATCCTGGGCTGTATCCTCCTCCGTTATCCCCGTTATCACCGACTGCGGTATGCGATATATTTCTTTTTTGAAGGCTTCAAGCGCGGATATTTCGCCGCTTGCCGTCACAGAAACAACGCCACCGCTGTTTTTTACTGTCCCCGATATGCCAAGTCTGTCGGCGATGCGCTTTATGCCGGGGCGAAATCCGATACCCTGAACCAAGCCATAAATCGTATATTTCTTTATCATTCGCCAATCGGACACAGGTAAATACCTGTGTCCTGCTCCTCTTTGATATGTTTTTTATATGATCATTCGACTTCCTTTGCCGCCGCTGCTTTCTTTGCCGCTGCCGCCGCTTTCAGGGCGGCGATCTTTTCGGGATCCATTGCCGGCTTCGGCGGCAATGGCGCACCCTTATAGGTGTCTACTACCTTTTCCTGTGCCGGCTCGGTATAGTTTACATCTGTATACAAGCATTTTTTCGGACAGCTGTTTACGCAGTTCTCGCACTGCACACAGCCCATTCTTTCTATGCTCCATGTCCTTTCGCCGCGATCTACCGTTATCGCGCCCGACGGGCATTTACGCATACATGAACCGCAGAATATGCAGTTGTCTATATCTATCCTTATGCTTCCCCTTGTGCGCTCGGGATAGTCGCGCGGCTGCGCCGGATAGTTCTTGGTAACGGGCTTTGAAAACAGATTTTTAAGAGCAAATCTTGTAAATTTCATTAGTGATGCCATTGTCCGTCCCCCCTATCTCTCGGTACAGCTTATGCACGGGTCTATCGTAAGGATAAGGAGCGGCACATCCGCAAGCTCCGCACCCTGAAGCGTCTTGAGCATCGGCGTAAGATTAGTAAATGTAGGTGTTCTTACTCTTACGAGCTCAAGGAATTT
>CAJONM010000191.1 GCA_905235885.1 uncultured Clostridia bacterium | reverse complement strand
CGTAAAGGACGATATGATAAGAAACAACAAGACCATAAACTGGATCCCCAAAACGATCGGCGAGGGTCGCTTCGGCTCATGGCTTGAGAATATTCAGGATTGGGGCATAAGCCGCAATCGCTATTGGGGAACGCCGCTGAATGTGTGGGAATGCTCCTGTGGCAAACGCCATGTTATCGGCTCGATAGCGGAGCTGAAGGAGATGTCGGACAACTGCCCCGATGATATTGAGCTGCATCGTCCGTTCGTTGACGCGGTAACGATAAAATGCCCCGATTGCGGCGGCGAGATGCGCCGCGTTCCGGAGGTTATAGACTGCTGGTTCGATTCGGGTGCAATGCCGTTTGCACAGTGGCATTATCCGTTTGAAAACAAAGAGATATTCGAGGAGAATTTCCCTGCCGACTTTATAAGCGAGGCTGTTGATCAGACGCGCGGCTGGTTCTATTCGCTGCTTGCCGAATCGACCATACTCTTTAACAGAGCGCCGTATAAAAATGTAATTGTTTTGGGACTTGTTCAGGACGAAAACGGTCAGAAAATGTCCAAATCCAAGGGCAATGCCGTAGATCCGTTCGACGCGCTCCAAACGCACGGCGCGGACGCGATTCGCTGGTATTTCTATTCAAATTCGGCGCCATGGCTGCCTAACAGATTTTACGATAAGGCGGTAACGGAGGGACAGCGCAAGTTCATGGGCACGCTCTGGAACACATACGCGTTCTATGTCCTCTACGCCAATATCGACGGCTTTGACGCAACGCAATATAAGCTTGAATATGACAAGCTGTCGGTAATGGATAAATGGATGCTATCGCGCGTAAATTCGGCAGTGGCTCAGATCGACGACAATCTTGCCAATTACAAGATAACCGAAACAACAAAGGTGCTTGACAAGCTCGTTGACGATATGTCCAACTGGTATGTTCGCCTGTCGCGGCAGCGGTTCTGGACAAAGGAGCTTGGTCAGGATAAGATAAACGCGTATATGACGCTCTATACATCGCTTGTAACGATATGCAAGGCGGCGGCGCCGATGATACCGTTTATGACAGAGGATATTTATCTTAACCTCGTAAGATCGATCGACAAGGATGCGCCGGAGAGCATTCATCTGTGCGACTTCCCGACGAGCGACAGCCAATTTATAGACCGCGAGCTTGAGGAAAGCATGGCGGAAGTCCTTGACATTGTCGTATTAGGCCGCGCGTGCCGAAACGCGTCCGGCTTAAAGAGCCGCCAGCCGCTCAACGCCATATATGTAAAGGCAAAGGCGGGGCTTGATGCGTTCTATAAGGCTATCATAAAGGCGGAGCTGAATGTAAAGAATGTCGAGTTTACAGATGATGTGTCGCAGTTCGCCTCATACAGCTTCAAGCCGCAGCTGAAAACGCTCGGCAGGCGGTTCGGAAAGGATATAAACACCGTTCGCGAAATACTTGCAAATATTGACGGCGCAGCGGCAATGCGCGAGCTTACCGAAAGCGGCGCGCTGACGATCTCGGTAAACGGCACCGACGAGGCTCTCGCGCCGGACGATCTCTTGATAGAGACCGTTAAATCCGACGATTATGTGACCGATCAGGACGGCGAGGTAACGGTCGTTCTCGAAACAAAGCTCAATGACGAGCTTATAGAGGAAGGCTTTGTAAGAGAGCTTGTATCTAAGCTTCAGAATATGCGTAAGGAGTCGGGCTTTGAGGTCATGGATCACATAAAGGTATACGCCTCCGGCAACGACAGGATCGCAAAAATACTGACGGACAACGCCTCATATATCAAAGGACAGGTGCTTGCCGATGACATTCTTTGCGGCTGCGACTGTGCCGCGTCCAAGGAATGGAGCATCAACGGCGAGAATGTTTCACTGGGCGTAGAGCGTGTTTAACAATAAAAAAATGTAGCTAAAACTTAGCTACATTTTTTGTGCAAAAACAAGAAATTTACAAAAAGGTCTTGTAAAATATGTTAATATGTTGTAAAATAGATGTAAGGTGTGAAAAATCATCTTGAAAAATATATATTTTTTAGGAGGAATAAGGAAATGGCAGTAAAAGTTGCTATTAATGGTTTTGGCCGTATCGGTCGTCTCGCTTTCAGACAGATGTTCGGCGCGGAGGGATATGAGGTCGTTGCGATCAACGATCTGACAAGCCCGAAAATGCTCGCTCATCTTTTGAAGTATGATTCATCGCAGGGCAAGTATGCTTTGGCGGACAAGGTATCATTCGGCGAGGATTCGATAACGGTTGACGGCAAGGAGATAAAGATCTATGCTTATCCCGATGCCAACAATTGTCCGTGGGGCGAATTGGATGTAGATGTTGTATTGGAATGCTCCGGCTTCTATACATCAAAGGCAAAGGCGCAGGCTCATATCAATGCAGGCGCTAAGAAGGTCGTTATATCCGCTCCGGCAGGCAACGATCTCCCGACGATCGTTTATAATGTAAACCACGAAACACTCACCGCTGACGATAAGATCATATCCGCTGCATCCTGCACGACAAACTGTCTTGCACCGATGGCGGACGCGCTCAACAAGTATGCGCCGATCCAGTCCGGTATCATGTGCACGATCCACGCTTATACGGGTGATCAGATGACATTGGACGGTCCGCAGAGAAAGGGCGACCTCAGAAGATCAAGAGCTGCGGCTGTAAATATCGTTCCAAACTCAACGGGCGCGGCAAAGGCGATAGGCCTTGTTATTCCGGAGCTTAACGGCAAGCTTATCGGCTCGGCTCAGAGAGTTCCGACCCCGACAGGCTCAACAACGATCCTTACGGCTGTTGTTAAGGGCAAGGTTACGGTTGACGGCATCAATGCAGCCATGAAGGCAGCGGCAAACGAGTCGTTCGGCTATAACGAGGATGAGATCGTTTCATCAGATATCGTTGGTATGAGATACGGTTCATTGTTTGACGCTACTCAGACAATGGTTGCTCCGATCTCCGACGACCTTTCAGAGGTACAGGTAGTATCCTGGTATGACAACGAAAACTCCTACACATCACAGATGGTAAGAACGATCAAGTTCTTCTCAGAATTAGGCTAAGTATTATAAGAAAGCCGCATCGCAAGCCGCATCGCGCTGCGATGCGGCTTTTTTCAAAACAGAAAGGAGACTACTATGAATAAGACCATAAAGCGGCTCGTATCGCTCGCGGCATCGGCGGCAATGCTTATTAATATCGGCATAGTCGCGGCCGCAAAGGATGAGGACTCTCAGGTAGATACACGCACTATGCGCCAGAACGGCGTCAGCAAGCTTGAGGAAGTGGATATTTCCGCATCGGTTGCGATCAACTCCACTCTTGATATGGCTCAAGTATCAAAAGAGATCGATGCGCGCGCATTTGAGCGCTTCGGCTCCATTCTCGGCCCGTCGTCGGCTATGATCATATACACGCTCAGCGGCAACTGCGGCTCGTTCAAATACAGGAACGGCAAAGAGATAACAACACCGGATGATCTTACATACAACGCGCTTATGAATATCGTGTTCCTGCCGACCAATACAGGTACATTCGTGACTGAATATTCGATAGTTGACGGGATGCAGGCGATGTATGGCAAGCTGACGGTAACTGTCGATGACGAGCCTGAAACGATCACGGAGATAAACCTCAGCGACGAAATAATTGAGATGAATCCGTACAGCACGCACTATATAAGCCTTTCGGCAGAGCCGGACTATATCGACTATACCGTTGAATGGGCCTCGGACGCGAATACGATCGTCACAATAGAGGGCAACGGAGATAACGCGATACTCCACAGCCGCGGCACAAACGGCGAAGCGGTAATTACGGCTACCGTTACCGACAGCACAGGATATGTCCTGAGCAAGGAGCTGTATGTAAAGGTCGCAACGCCGGACAAGTACACATATAATCCAAGTGTTGTTGTCATTATGGATGAAAATTACACCGGCACACGCGGCTCCGACAGCATAGCAAACCAGTTCAAAAGCTCATTCGGCATAACACTGGGTGATGACGCCAAGCTGACCTTTGAAAATTCCGGCACCACAAAATACGGCAAGCTGTTTATGCCGGACAGAACGGAGATCTCCGCGGATAAGGAATATACCTTCAAGGATTTGCAGAATATGTCTTTTGAGCCGTATGTTCCGGGCGTGTTCTCAGTGCCGTATTCTATAACATATGAGGGCAATACGCTCAGCGGCACGCTCTATACATACATTCAGGGTACGGAGCTTGATGTTGCCATAAGCCAGTCGCAGATCACGCTTGAGCCGTACAGCCGCAGCTATGTATATCTGACGATAAATACCGAAAGCAGCGATTACACGATCAAGTGGGATTCGAGCGATAAGAGCATCGCCACGATCAAGGAAAACGGCTTCGGCGCGGATATAAGCTCCAACGGCGCGAACGGAACATCTATAATAACCGCCACGATAACCGATACGGAAACGGGCGCAAAAGTTGTTAAGAGCTGCTCCGTCTCGGTAATGAACGCAAAGGGCACCACATACAGCCCAAGCATTTTCACGCTTATCGGATCGGATTATTACGGCACGAACATTTCCGACAGCCTCGCGGCACAATATAAAAATCTTTACAAGACTGCACTTCCCAATGACGCGATAATGGAGTTTTCATCAGTGGGCGATGAAAGCGTCGGCATAATACGACTTGTCGAAAACTCACCGATAGAAGCAAACAAGAAATACACATTCTCAGACTTTAAAGGAATGTATTTTGAAAAGAAAGCCGTAGGCACATACATAATGCCGTACACCTTAAAGGCAGGCACCAATTCCATGGACGGAAATATCAGCATAGTCGTTGCGGCTTCAGGTATTGATTCTGAAGAGCCGGCAGACGATGACTATTCGGATAACCCGAATATTCAGACGAGCTTTGCCGATGTTCCGGAGGGAAGATGGTCAAATGCGGCTGTTGCATTTGTTGCCAAGCGCGGCATATTTACGGGCGTTGGCGATAACGAATTCGGACCTGAGATCCCCATGACTCGCGGAATGCTTATGACAGTACTGGCAAGATACGCCGGCGCGGACGCATACGGCGACAGGTGGCAGGAGCTTGGTCTGGCGTGGAGCGTCGATAACGGCATCTCCGACGGCTCCGATCCGGAAGGATATATCACCAGAGAACAGCTTGTAACGATGCTGTGGCGATATGCAGGCACTCCCGACTCATCATACGACATCAGCTCGATAGCCGATGCGGATCAGGTATCGGGTTATGCCGCAAACGCAGTTACATGGGCGCTGGAGACAGGCATCATGAACGGCAACGATGACGGCACACTCGCTCCGCAACGCAACGCGACGCGCGAGCAGGTAGCGCAGTTCTTTATGAATTTCATCAATAAGTAAAATTTTGGGGGTGTAAAAACTCGGTTTTTACACCCCCTGTTTTATACAGGCAGGAAAAAAGCTCTTGACAAAGGTCGGTAAATATGATATTATTGTCTATGTTGCAGATGCCGCTGTGGTGGAATTGGCAGACGCGCTGGACTCAAAATCCAGTGGAGTAAAATCCGTATCGGTTCGACCCCGATCAGCGGCACCAAACACATAAAAACCGCGCAAAAGGGTGTCCTTAATAAAACAGTAATATTGTTTTCGTTGAAACGGCATAGGTTTTCTATGCCGTTTCTTCGTGTCCGTTTAGTAATGATAATGGCAATATCTCCACCATATCATACACAATTTCAATATTCTGAGTTCTTTTTCCGTCAATCTTTTGCGGAGCGTGAACATATACACGCTTTACCAAATCATTTAAGATTGACGGGGTTAATTCCTGTAAATCAAAATATTTATGTACCTTTGAAATAAACCTTTCCACATTATCGGACTGTTCTTCCGTTTCTGATATTTCAGCAGATAACTTTTCGATAATTTGCTTTAATTCCGCCTGTTCATTCTCGTAATTCGCAGACAGCATTTCAAATCTTTCGTCCGAGATTTTCTTGCTGACATTATCCTCATAAATACGCTGAAACAATAAGTCT
>CAJONM010000190.1 GCA_905235885.1 uncultured Clostridia bacterium | reverse complement strand
GCTCTCCGAACACGAACAGTACCGCCGCCGCTGCTGCTGCTGACGCGGCGGATACGGCTATGCCTCTGTATGCCGTATATCTGACGCGTTCCGTATTCCCCAAAGCCGACGCGCCCGATATTATCGGTATTATGCTTATTGAAAGCGTTGCGAGAATGCCCGACGGCAGATTGAGTACAGTCATCGCATAGCCAGTATACGCTCCGTATACAAATCTTGCCTCATCTTCGGGCAGTCCGGCACGCAAAAGGCTTGCGCGGAGAACGGATGTGTCGCATACAGACAGAGATGAGCTGAGGATCGCCATAAAAAGCATCGGCAGCGCAAGCTCGGACAGATCCCTGAATATTTCGCCGCGATTGCCTCTGCTGCGTCTGTCGCCCCTGAAAGCGATGACATACCATATGATAAGGACAGCAGTTGCCGCCGCCTCTCCCACCGTAACTCCGGCGACTGCCCCTGCCGCCGCAAATTCTGTTCCCAGACTCAGCATCGCAACGGCAATGAAATATCCGGCAAACAGCTTTATAAACGCCTCCATCACCTGTGAAACGGCTGTGGGGAGCATTTTTGATCTTCCCTGAAAGCCGCTTTTTACAGCCGTTCCGAGCGCGACAAGAAAAACGGACGGTGCAAGCGCCCTCAGCGCGGCGGCAGCGCGCGGCTCTTTCATGGCGAGCGCAAAAAAGTCCGCCGCAAACCACAGCACTATCGATCCGCAGGCTCCTACCACCGCAAGAACAGCCGTCGCCAAAGCAACGGTCTCCTTTGCGGTCGCGTTATCTCCCACCGCATACGACGATGCGGTAAGCTTCTGAACGGCGAACGGCATTCCCGATATTACGAATGACAGGAACATTATATATACGCTGAATGCGGTGTTGTATATCGCCATGCCCTCTTCATGTATTATATATGTAAGCGGTATTTTAAATACCGCGCCGAGCAGCTTTGATATTACATTCGCCGTCATAAGAATGATCGCGCCGGAAATAAATCTGCTTTTCATCACGCCTCCACAAAAAAATATTGTATTATATAAATATTTGTGGTATAATCCATTTATAACACCGAAAGGATCGTTTATATATGGAAATAATTAAAATAAAAAGCGCCAACGGGGTCGTGACCGTTCCCGGCGATAAATCCGTATCTCACCGCGCCGTAATGTTCGGCGCGCTTGCCGACGGCGTGACGAGGATCAGCGGCTTCCTCAAAAGTGCCGACTGCATAAGCACGATAAACTGTTTCAGGGATATGGGTATAGAAATAAAAATGACAGACGATGTCATCACCGTATACGGCAAGGGCATGAACGGTCTTACAAAACCGAAAAACACGCTTTATACCGGCAACAGCGGCACAACGACCCGTCTTTTATGCGGTATTCTGGCAGCGCAGCCGTTTGACAGCGAGATGACCGGCGATGCGTCCATATGCAAAAGACCTATGGGGCGCGTTACAAAACCGCTGTCGCTGATGGGCGCGGATATAGAAAACGAATATTGTCCGCTCAGGATACATGGCAAGCCGCTTTCCGGTATCGAATACGATATGCCCGTCGCATCCGCGCAGGTGAAAACGGCGCTTATCCTGGCGGGGCTTTATGCCGACGGGAAAACCATCATACATGAATGTGAGAAGTCGCGCGATCATACAGAGCTTATGCTCGCGGCAATGGGCGCGGATATAAAAACTGACGGCCTGACCGTAACGGTCGGAACAACAAGCTCTCTGTCGGCGCGTGATATATCTGTCCCCGGAGATATTTCATCAGCCGCGTTTTTCATCGTTCTGGGCGCGATAATCCCCAATTCGGAAATAACGATAAAAAATGTCGGCATCAACCCGACAAGAACAGGTATAATCGATGTGCTTTCGGAGATGGGCGCGGATATAAAGATCATCAATGAGCGGATCTCCACAGGCGAGCAGGTAGCGGACATAATCGTAAAAAGCTCCCGACTAAAGGGCGTGACGATAAGCGGAGCGATAATACCGCGGCTTATAGATGAGCTGCCCGTCATCGCGGCAGCGGCAGCGATAGCGGACGGACAAACGATCATAAAGGACGCGGCGGAGCTGAAGGTAAAGGAAACGAACAGAATAAAAGCCATTACGGATGAATTTCTCAAATGCGGCATAGACATAACCGAAACCGATGACGGAATGATAATAAACGGCGGCAAGCCGATATGTGGCGCTGAATTTACCACCTACGGCGATCACCGCATGGCAATGAGCCTTGCCGTCCTCGCGCAGCTTGCCGATGGCACATCGACGCTTGATGACGCGGATTGCGTAAATATAAGCTATCCCGATTTTTTTAGCGACCTGTACAGTCTGAGCTTAAATAGTAGTTTATAATATATGAAAAGAGGTTGCCTTAAAACAGACAACCTCTTTTTGTCAGTTATACGCAAGTGAGTGAAACCGTGCGAGATGCACCGAGATTTCACTACACCTCCTGAGGAAAAAGCTCTAAGCAGGTCGTGCGTGTTGATCGAACGCCGCGTACTTTGTGTACGCAAGTGAGTGAAACCGTGCGAGATGCGACGAGATTTTTTCTCAGGGTTACGGCTGCTTGCCAATGTATGCCAATATTCCGCCGTCCACATAAAGGATGT
>CAJONM010000189.1 GCA_905235885.1 uncultured Clostridia bacterium | reverse complement strand
TCTTCCTTATAGTCGATATGCTTATCCCAGAAATGGAAGCCTATCATAAGAAGATAGATGGCGACGGCATAGAAGAACGTAAACGCCATCAGGGGAACGGAGAATTCTTTATTCTTCATCTTACCGTTCTCTTTATGCAAGACCGAGCTTCTTAGCGAAATTTTCGAGCTTCTTGTCGAATGCTTCCATTCTGAGCTCGTCAGCGAAATATCTGTTTAAAAGTGCTTCAAAGCTCTTGCCGTGTCTTGCCTCGTCCTTTGCCATTTCGTGCACGGTGTCATGGATCGCGTCATAGCCAAGCTCCTTCGCGCGCTTTGCAAGCTCAAACTTGCCGGCGGTCGCACCGCACTCCGCCTCTGCTCTCATCTTGAGATTTGTCTGTGTGCTGGGTGATACGACCTCGCCCAACAGCTCCGCAAACTTGGAGGCATGATCCGCTTCTTCGTATGCGGCTCTCATGTAGTAATCTCCGACCTCCGGATAGCCCTCTCTGAATGCTGCTCTTGCCATTGCTATGTACATACCTACCTCTGTGCATTCGGCTTCAAAATTGGCCTTCAAGCCTTCGTACACATCATCCTCGATCTGACCCTTTGCGCCGATGCCTATAACATGCTCGCATACAAAGTTAAGCTCTGCCGACTCCTCGACTACGGTGAACTTCTGACCGGGAACGCCGCACTGCGGACATTTTTCGGGCGGATTATCTCCTTCGTGAACATATCCGCATACGGGACATACATATTTTGCCATAATTTTTTCCTCCTAAATTAAAATTTATTGAAATATCGGCACTGCCGATTAATTCACCTTTTCGGGTTTACAATATCTCTCCAGTCAAGATCGCCGCGCTCAAGGCCGCGTATGAGAACCTCTGCCGTTGCGGAATTGGTGGCGATCGGGATATTGTGCATATCACAAAGTCTCAACAGCGAGAACACATCCGGCTCATAGCTTTCGGCATTGAGCGGATCACGGAAAAACAGCAGGAGATCGATCTCGTTATATGCTATCCTCGCGCCTATCTGCTGGTCTCCGCCTTGCGGTCCGGGCAGAAATTTATATACATTAAGACCTGTATTTTCCATTACCAATTTGCCTGTGGTACCGGTCGCGTACAATGCGTGCTTTTCCAATATGCCCTTATATGCGATGCAAAACTGTATCATTCGCTCTTTCTTTTTGTCGTGTGCTATCAATGCAATATTCATACTCCTGCCCCTTTCTTGTTGTCGTTATTTCTTTATAAAAATATCTTTTAGTTTTTTTAACAGCCCCTGTTTCTTCCCGTCGGGGAAATCCATCATCTGCACCTCGTTGCCCAAAATGCGACGGGCGATATTTTCAAATGCCGTACCTGCGCCGTAGCCGGCGGCGGCGATATTCGGAGTGCCGTTTATCATAGATACCGTCACCGCGCTGTCCTCCGGCACGATACCGAGTATCGGAACGGATAAGACATCTATGCAGTCATCTACATTCATCAGTACCTTCTGCTCCACGAGCTTTGGGTCCATTCTGTTAAGAATGAGCCGCACTGTATCAATGCCCAGCTCCTCAAGCTCCGCCACTACCCTGTCGGCATCGCGCAGCGATGATGCTTCCGCATGACAGACAACGACCGCTTCATCGGCATATTTTGCCGCAAACATAAATCCGTCGCCCATTCCTGCCGGAGCGTCCGCCAAAACGATCTCAAACCTTCTTTTGAGACTGTCCCAAAATTCTGCTGTCCTCGCATGGTCAAATTCGATCGTAGATACCGATTGCGGCGCGGCAACAAAATACAGATTTTCGCTGTCTGAGCTTTTGATAAGCACATCGTCAAGCTCGCAGCCGCCGTTTATATAATCCGAATAATCATATACAACGCTGCTCTCCATGCCCAGAGCTATGTCAAGGTTCCTGAAACCGACATCGGCGTCCACGAGCGCGGTCAGAAACCCTTCCGCAGCTATTTTCGCGCCGATATGCGATGTCATGGTCGTTTTGCCTGTGCCGCCCTTGCCGGAGGCAATTAATATCATTTTCCCCATAATACTATTATAACATACTTTTCAGATTTGTAAATGTTCTAATCGTAAAATTATCAAGCTCAATTTTGTTGTTTTTTACCAAAGCCAAAGCAGAGTTCTCCGTTTCGACGGGTTTTTCATCCTCATGCTCATCAGACTCGCGATTTTTTTTGAGCTTATCGAATATGCCGCGGCGCGGCTTATCCTCCGCCTGCTCCGTCTCCTCGATCTTCTGCGGCTCATCATATGTATATTCTTGGCTGAATTTCCCTATTTTAAGTGAGGTCGGGCGCATATCCATTGCAAGTATATACGATCCGCCATAACCTGTGCAGCCGGCGTGTGCCGTGCCGTAAAGACCGCCTATGACGAGTATGCTTCCTACGGCTGTAAGCTCAGAGCCTTCCTCCGCGCTCCCCAAAAGAACGAGATGTCCGTCCGAACGCACCGTTTCTCCGTCGCGGACAAATCCCTGATACAGCTTCGCGCGGTTGGAGCGGAATACGGATATGGCATCCTCTGCCGTTACCGTTTCTCTTCTTTTCGGCTCAGGGCTTTTTTCCGTCTCTTTCTCAGCGTGTCGCTCCTTATATTCTGAGATCCAGTTTTCCTTTTGCTCCGCCTTTTTTTCTTCCGCTCCGAAGCTCACCTCGCAAAGCGGCAGGAGCTTTTTTACTATGTTTTCAAAACGCATTTGCTCGCCGGCGGAAAAGCTCCGTCCGTCAAACCGTATTTTACAGTTGCCATCGCCGAAAAATGACTTGTTTTCGATTATGCTTCTTTCAAGCTCGTCGGCTACGGCATATATATCCGCATCGGCGTCTATTTTTACGCATACGCCGTCTACCATGCCTTTAAACCTTACAAGTTCATTTTTCATTGCTGCCTCCTTATCTTATCGTTCTCTCCGGCTTCTGCGTTGCCTGTACCGTGTCATTGCCGCCGAAGAAATATTTATTGAAAACATCTCTTGCCACAAGTCCGGCATTGGTGCCGCGCTCGCCATGTTCAAGCACTACCGCTATAGCGATCTGCGGATCGTCAAACGGCGCGAACGCGATAAATATAGCGTTATTTGTTCCCTTGCCAAGCTGCGCCGTACCGGTCTTTCCGCCGATAGCGATCGGATAGCCGTCGAATATCGAGCTGGCGCTGCCTTCATCGACAACCTTTCTCATTCCGTCATGGATCTTTCGCATCGTGGCGGCCTCAACATTCAGCTCCTCGACCACCTCCGGCTCAAACGACTCAACTACCGTTCCGTCTACAGACGAGCGTATGCTGTCGATGAGATTTACCTTGTAGCGCGTTCCGCCGTTGGCTATCGTCGCGCAGTAATTGGCAAGCTGAACGGGCGTGAAAAGGCTGTACGACTGTCCTATCGCCGCCTGAATGGTATCGCCGCCGAACCAACCTCTGTCGACCGCATTTTCCACGACCTGTTTTTTATATTCGGGGCTTGCCATATGCCCCTCTGTTTCCTCCGTAAGCTCCACTCCGGTATATTCGCCAAGCCCGAACTTTTTCGCATACTCGTCAAGCGCCTCTATACCGAGCCTTCTGCCAAGCTCATAGAAAAAGACATTGCACGAATTTTCTATTGCAAGCGTTACATCCTGCGCGCCATGTGTCGCGTGTGCCTCTGACCACAGCCAGCAGACAGGCTGATAATCCTGATAGAACCGATACACGCCGGTGCATGATATTTTTTCTCCGAGCGCAAGATTGCCCGTCTGTATACCGGCGATAGCAGTAAGCGGCTTAAAGGTCGAACCGGGGCTGTAAAGACCGCTGACTGCTCTGTTTATCATGGGATTGCTCTCGTTCGTCACAAGCTGTGCATAATCCTCGTTAAACCGCGACATATCATAGGTGGGATACGAACCCATCGCAAGCACATCGCCGCTTTTTACATCCAGCACGACCGCCGCGCCGGCATTGCAGTCCTTGCCTATGGCGCCTACGGTGTTCTCAAGCGACTGCTCAAGCGTTTCCTGAAGCTCGCTGTCTATGGTAAGCATAACATAATTACCCGGCGTCGGATCGATGCCCGGCGCTATCTCGACCTCCTGTCCGTCAACGGACGCGGTTGTACTGCTTATACCGTCGGTGCCGCGCAAATATTCCTCCGCCCAAAGCTCTATGCCCTGCTTGCCTATAATATCATTTATGCCGTAGCCCTTTGATGAATTTTTCTCATATTCATCGCTTGATATACTTCCGACTCTGCCGAGTATATGCGTGGCAAGACCGGGATGATTATATGTCCGCACATAATTTTCGGTTATGAATACGCCCGGCAAATGATCTCCGAATTCCTTTATCTGCGTTACAGTCTCTACACCGACATCGTCTGCGACGGTCATGGGATTGGCTGATGAAAATTCCTTTATATCCGCGTCATATCGTATCCCGATCATACCGCGCACATCAATATTTGATATGTCATCGGTTATGCCATACAGCTTCGCAAGCGCGGTAATAAGCTGCTCGGCGGACATTGATCCGCTTATGATCGTGCCTGTGTATTTATTGTCCCTGAACCATTGCTCCTTCTCATCATCGGTGCTGCCGCTGTTATTCTTGTCCTCAAACTCATAGCGATACGGGTACGCCATCGAAACGGGCAGCGAGTCGTACGACGGAACGCCGGTACGATTGAGTATTATGGCGACATTACGCATAATGCTGTTCATTTTGTTCGTGTCCGAGGTCGTACACTGCATCGTAACGGCATAGCCTGCCTTATTCGTTACGAGGACATTGCCGTAGCGGTCGAGTATATCGCCGCGCGGCGCTTTATCGATTATGTTGTTCACAAGCCTTGCCGACGCCGTTTGAAGGTATTTTTCGCCGTCAAGTATCTGAAGACTGAAAAGGCGCACCACTATTGCCGCAAGCATAACAGTCATCACCACCCGCAATATTAAAAACCGATATTTACTGTTGCTCATACTGTTCCGGTTCCTTTCTCATTCCCCAAAGCACCTTATCCGCCTTGCCAAAGAGTGTTTTCTTAATTATCGGGTACATGACAAACGAGCATATGAGCGTGTATATCACATTGGGAAGTATATATCGTCTTATGTCAAAGCCGTTTACGGACATTTTTGCCGAAAAGCAGACTACAGCCGCATATACGAACGCCGCAAGAGCGGTCATAGTATGCGCGCGGATCCATGAAGGAACAAACCTGATATTCTGCACGGCAAAATGCGATATTAAGTACGCCACGCCTATTACTATCATATCGGCGGCAAAATAATGTCCGACCATCGCGCCCGACAGCGCCGCGCAAACAAGCGCGGTATATGCCGACTCCTTATCGTCCTCGCTTATAAACGGAAACAGCACGGCAAAAGCAGTCAAAAGCTGCGGCGTGATCCCATATACGCTTATCAGTCTGCCGAAAACCGTTTGCAGCAGATACAATACCGCTATCCAAACGGCAATTTTTACAGTTCTCATAAAATAACCAATACTTCTCCTATCCTGCCCATATCTACCGCCGGATCTATTACGGCATAGTTAAGACTTCCTGTGCTGTCGGCAGAAATGTTTGTTACTGTCCCCACGACCAGACCGGCAGGATATATTCCGCCTGAGCCTGATGTTTCTATTATGTCCCCCACTATCAGGGGCGTATCGCGTTCAAGGAACGACAGCTTGCAGCGCAAGGATGCTGACAGCTCAACATCACCCTCTACAAGACCAGTTCCGCCCGTTCGCGAAACGAGCACTCCGACAGCCGACTCTCTGTCAAGGATCGTCGTTACAGTCGAATAATCCGCGCCGACCTCAGTAACGCGCCCGACAACGCCGTCGGCGGTCACAACAACATTCCCTTCGGCGATACCGCTGAGTGCGCCTTTATTTATCTCTATCTGCTCACACCAATTATTGCCCGAATATGATATTACGCGTGCCGCGACCGTTTTGCGGTCAACATATTCCTCTTGCAGTCCGAGCAGTCCCTCAAGCCGCAGATTTTCCTCGCGGTACGCGGCAATATCGCGGTTCTGTCGCTTCAGCTCTATATTCTCCGCTTCAAGCTTCTCATTGTCGGCTTTGTACGCGCGCATTTCCCATATAAAATCCATTCCGCTCTCAGCCGACCTTGCAATGTATGAAAATCCGCTCTTTATCGGCGACAGCACAAGCTCGGAGAGCGCAACTATCGGGTTAAATCCCAGAAAATGGCTTGACGCGAACCCGAACACCGCCACAACGGCGATCACCGCAAGCATGATCCTCCATTTTGTTTCAAAAAATCTCATTCCCTTGACCAGTCCTATTATCTCTTATCCAGCAGTTTCCTTATATCGCCAAGAGCCTTGCCCGTTCCGACAGCCACGCAGTCGAGCGGATATTCCGCCACATATGTCGGTATCTTTGTCACCTCGGATATGAGCTTATCCAGCCCCTTTATGAGTGCGCCGCCGCCCGTAAGCATAATACCGCGATCCATAACATCGGCGGCAAGCTCAGGCGGAGTATGCTCAAGCGTGAGCTTTATCGCCTCAACTATCTCGTCTATATTTTCCTTCATCGCCTCGCGGATCTGTCCTTCCCTTATCTGTACCGTTCTGGGCAGTCCGGTGGACATATCTCTGCCGCGCACATCGAAAACGCGTTCCTCATCATCCTCATACGCGGAGCCGATCTCTATTTTTATCTCCTCCGCCATTTTTTCTCCGACATTTATGCCGATATTCTTCTTCAGATAATTGACTATCGCGCTGTCCATGGCATCGCCGGCTATGCGTATTGACCGCGACGATACGACGCCGCCCAAAGACAGCACCGCAACTTCTGTCGTGCCGCCGCCTATATCGACTACCATGCTTCCTGCCGCTCTGTCTACCGGCAGTCCTGCGCCAATAGCAGCAGCCATCGGCTCCTCGATAAGCGCTGCCTCTTTCGCGCCGGCTTGAATAACGGCGTCCTCAACGGCACTTCTCTCGACCTCGCTTAT
>CAJONM010000188.1 GCA_905235885.1 uncultured Clostridia bacterium | reverse complement strand
TCCGATAAGCGCGATTATCGATATAAACAATCCGATACCTGCCGAGATACCGTACTTGAGGTTTGCCGGTACCTTATTTACCAATGTTTCTCTGAACTTAAAGAGCGAGAGAATGACAAATATAATACCTTCTACCAATACGGCTGTCAATGCGATCTTCCACGGGTCGTTTATACCTGCTTCCGCCATCGGCAGACATACCGAAAACGCAAAATATGCGTTAAGTCCCATACCCGAAGCAAGTGCTATAGGATAATTCGCAAATACCGCCATGAAAATACAACCGAACGCAGCCGATACAGCCGTTGCCGTAAATACTGCTCCCGGATTCATACCTGCTACCGATAAGATCGAGGGGTTGACCGCCAAGATGTAAACCATAGACAGGAATGTTGTAAGACCGGCAATCAATTCTGTTCTAACAGTAGTGCCGTTTTCCTTGAGTTTAAAAAACTTCTCCATTTCTTATCTCCTTGTTGAGTTATATTTGGTATATTAAACCATGAGTTTATTCTACAACAATTTGTGCTTTTTTTCAAGTCTTTTTTCAAAATTTGTTAAAAATCTGTTCACATTATGTTTTTATTTTAATATAATATCCTCACGCGCAGGGCCGTTAGATACAATAGTGATCGGCACCTCAAGCTCTTTTTCGATAAATTCAATATATTTCCTGCAATTTTCCGGCAGCTGGTCATAGCTCTTTATGCCGCGTATGTCCTGCTTCCAACCGGGCAGTGTTTTTAATACGGGCTTTGCCCTTTCAAGGCGTCCGGTGGTCGGGAAATCACGCGTTATCTCGCCGTCTATCTCATATCCGACGCATACGGGTATCTCGTCAAGATAGCCTAAGACATCAAGGACCGTAAATGCGACAGCCGTTGTGCCTTGTACGCGACAGCCGTATCGCGACGCGACACAGTCAAACCAGCCCACTCTGCGCGGTCTGCCGGTCGTTGCGCCGTATTCGCCGCCGTCACCACCGCGACGGCGAAGCTCCTCCGCCTCGCTGCCGAACAGTTCCGAAACGAACGCGCCCGCTCCGACAGCCGATGAATATGCCTTTACAACAGTTATTATCTCTTTTATCTCATACGGCGGAATGCCTGCGCCTATGGCTCCGTAGCCGGCAAGGGTAGATGATGATGTCGTCATCGGATATATGCCGAAGTCGGGATCCTTCAGCGAGCCGAGCTGCCCTTCAAGAAGTATCGTTTTGCCGGACTTTATCGCATCGTGGATAAGCTTTGTGGAATCTACCACATACGGTCTTACCATTTCCGCATACTGCTTGCAGGTGTCGTAAAGCTCCCCGGCGTCTAAGAGCGGCTTGTGGTATACATGCTCAAGTATAAGATTTTTTACCTCGAGTACATTCTCTATTTTCTCCTTCAGTCTGTCCTCCTCAAACAGCTCCCATACCTGAAAGCCGATCTTTGAGAATTTATCCGAGAAAAACGGAGCGATCCCCGATTTTGTCGAGCCAAACTGCCTGCTTGACAGCCGCTCTTCCTCGTATGTGTCAAACAGCCTGTGATACGGCATGAGAACTTGTGATCTTTCCGATACGGCTATGTTCGGCGTGGGTACTCCCTTTGCCGTCACATCCGCGATCTCACTCACAAGCTGAGGAATATCCAGAGCAACACCGTTTCCTATAAGATTGGTAACATTTGCGTTGAATGATCCGGACGGGAGAAGATGCAGTGCAAATTTGCCGTATTCATTTACTATGGTGTGTCCGGCATTTGCGCCGCCCTGAAAACGCACTACTATATCCGCGTCCGCGGCGAGCATATCGGTGATCTTACCTTTGCCCTCGTCGCCCCAGCACGCTCCTACTACTGCTTTTACCATTTTATATCTTCTCCTTATACATTAATTTCTACCGTAACTCCGAGCTGATCTCTGTTTTGGTCAAGTATCGGCTTTACGACCTCATTGAGAAAATCCGTAACCTGCTCCGGCGAACGGCCGACAAAGTTTATCGGCTTCATCACCGCGTTTATTTCGTCTGTTGTAAGCCCGAACGACGGATCGGCGGCTATAAGCTCGGCAAGATTGTTGTCCTTGCCCTCCACCTTGACCTTTCGTCCGGCTTCCATGGAATACTGTCTTATCTTCTCATGCAGCTCCTGACGGTCGCCGCCCTTTTTGACCGCGTCCATCATTATGTTTTCCGTTGCCATAAACGGTATCTCCGCCATAAACTGCTTTGTTATGACCTTATCGTACACTACCAGTCCGTCTACGACATTGATGTACAAATTCAGTATCGCGTCCGTTGCCAAAAATGCTTCAGGTACGCTTATACGCTTATTGGCACTGTCATCGAGAGTTCTTTCAAACCATTGTGTCGATGCGGTTATGGCAGGATTGAGCGCGTTTATTATGACATATCTCGCAAGCGAG
>CAJONM010000187.1 GCA_905235885.1 uncultured Clostridia bacterium | reverse complement strand
AGCCGGAAATTAATCCTCAACCTTGATAACTTCCTTACCCTTGTACTGTCCGCAATTCGGACAAACTCTGTGAGGCAGTTTAAGAGCATGGCAATGCGGACACTCAACCAAATTCGGTGCAGTGAGCTTCCAATTAGCGCGTCTCTTATCTCTTCTGGCTTTTGAAACTTTATTCTTAGGTACTGCCATTATTT
This sequence comes from uncultured Clostridia bacterium, assembly GCA_905235885.1. Classification (GTDB taxonomy): domain Bacteria; phylum Bacillota; class Clostridia; order UBA1381; family UBA1381; genus Ornithomonoglobus. Next base: position 9,792 of record CAJONM010000187.1, on the reverse strand, counting down.
ACACCTCCAATTAAAATATCGAATCTCTACTCTTTATTGTTAATTATATCTGCCAATGCCTGCCAACGCGGATCGATATATTCATTGTCACAGCCGCATTCGCCCTCGTTCAGATCATGACCGCATGTCGGGCAAAGCCCTTTGCAGTCATCGCTGCAAAGATATTTCCCCGATATATTCATAAGAAAATTATCAGCTGCGATAGCGTCAATATCAACCTCATATCCGTCAATAATAATATCGTCATCAGTGCCTGAGTTGTCCTCAGCTCTTGACAGAAGTTCATGAACCGTATAGTCCACATCCACCTCTATCGGCTTGAGACATCTGGCGCATTCCGTTTCCATTTTACCCGTTATATGAACGGACAGAGTGAGCGATTTGCCGTTATTGTATATCTCGCCTTCTGCTTTCAGCGGATTGGGGAATTTATAGCTGCCGCCGAGAAAATCGGCAACCTGCAAATCTATATCATTGCATATGTCTATCCTCGCGCCGGTTATTTTGATTATTTGTGATACATCTATCGTCATCACAAAGCCTCCTCACCGCTTAATATCGCCTGACAGGTTTTTTACAAATATCAGAGAGTCGATTATTTCAATTCGATCTTAGCGCCGGCTGCTTCAAGCTCTTCCTTCATCTTCTGAGCTTCCTCAGCAGGAACAGCTTCCTTGATCGTTCCGGGAGCTTCGTCTACAAGTGCCTTTGCTTCCTTAAGACCAAGACCTGTAAGAGTCTTAACAGCCTTGATTACATTCATCTTTGATGCGCCGACATCTGCCAATACAACATCAAACTCTGTCTTCTCTTCAGCTGCCGCAGCCTCGTCGCCTGCAGCGCCTGCTACCATAACCGGAGCTGCTGCGCTTACACCAAACTCCTCTTCCATCATCTTTACGAGTTCTGCTACTTCAAGTAACTTTAATTCCTTGATCGAATCAAGAATTGCATTCAAATCTGCCATTTTAGTTTCCTCCTGTTAAAAAGTAAATTCTAATAATTTGTTTACCGACAATTACTCAGCCGGTGTTTCTGCTTCTGCCGGAGCTTCAGCTACCTCTGCTGCTTCGGCTTCTACCGGAGCTTCTGCCGGGGCATCGCCCGACTTCTTTGCGATCAGATCGGCAATCTCTTCGCCGCCGTTTGCGATGGTATCCAAAAGTCTTACCAATCCGCTAATCGGTGACTGCATGCTGCCCATCATCTTAGCTATCAATGTCTCAAGGTTCGGTGTAGCCGCAAGCTTCTTGATGCCGTCGACATCCAATACATCGCCGTCCATAAAGCCGCCTTTCAGCTCCAGCTTATCATTGTTCTTTGCAAACTCAGAAATGACCTTAGCCGGTGCAACCGCATCCTCCGATGATATTGCAAGCGCGGTAGGACCGTGCAGTATATCATCCAAGCCATTCATTCCGACCTCATCAACAGCACGCTTTAATATCTTGTTCTTTATTACAAAATACTTGACATTAGCCTCGCGAAGCTTATTTCTGAGATCTGTGTCCTGCTCAACATTAAGACCGCGATAATCAACGAGTACACCCGTCTGCGCTGCCTTAATCATCTCAACGGTCTGAGCAACTTGCGCTGCCTTTTCCGCTAAAACCTGTGCATTTGGCATAAATTTTCACCTCCTGATGCCTTTTTTATGCCTTTAATAAAATTAAAGGCTCTTTGCCGTAGACGCAAAGAGCCATAAAATTCATGTGAATTTATACCTCGGTGGGACTTACGGATTACTCCTGCCGACTGTCTACGGTCTGTCAACTTGTATATTTTAACATATAAATATTAAGTTGTCAAGTATTTTTTTAGTTTGAAAGCTTAGCCTGATTTATCTTTATTCCGGGGCCCATGGTCGACGCTATTACAACGCTCTTCATGTACTGTCCCTTTGCTGCCGACGGCTTAGCCTTTACTATCGCGCCAACAAGCGTATTGAAATTATCGGTAAGCTTCTCCGCTCCGAATGAAACCTTTCCTATCGGGCAGTGGATGATGTTTGTTTTGTCGAGACGATACTCGATCTTACCTGCTTTGATCTCGTTTACGGCTCTTGTAACATCGGGTGTTACCGTACCTGATTTCGGTGACGGCATAAGTCCCTTAGGTCCGAGCACTCTACCGAGACGACCTACAACGCCCATCATATCCGGAGTTGCAACAACTACATCAAACTCAAACCAGTTCTCGCCCTGGATCTTTTCAACAAGATCCATCTCACCTACATAATCGGCACCAGCCGCTTTTGCCTCGTCTGCCTTGGCACCCTTTGCAAATACCAATACTCTTACGCTCTTGCCAGTTCCGTGCGGAAGGACGATCGCGCCTCTTACCTGCTGATCGGCGTGTCTTGAGTCAACGCCTAATTTAAAGTGAGCCTCTACCGTTTCATCAAACTTAGCCTTTGATGTGTCAATAACAAGCTGCATAGCCTCGCTTGTGTCATAAAGCTTTGCTCTGTCCACAAGCTTAGCGCTTTCCTTGTACTTCTTTCCTCTGAACATTACTGCACTCCTCCTTAGTCTTCGACTATTACGCCCATACTTCTGCAAGTACCTGCGATCATACTCATAGCCGTCTCAACCGATGCCGCATTAAGATCCTGCATCTTTGTTTTGGCTATCTGCTCCAAATCAGCCTTCGAGATCGTAGCGACCTTAGTCTTGTTCGGAACACCCGAACCACTTTCGATCTTACATGCCTTCTTGATCAATACCGCAGCAGGCGGAGTCTTTGTGATGAAGGAGAATGAACGGTCTGCATATACCGTGATAACTACCGGTATGATCAAACCTGCATCGCCCTTTGTCTTTTCGTTAAATTCCTTCGTGAACTGCATGATGTTTACACCATGCTGACCGAGCGCCGGACCTACCGGCGGTGCCGGTGTAGCTTTACCGGCAGGAATTTGCAACTTGATATAACCTATAACCTTCTGTGCCATTACGGCCACCTCCTTAATTTTTACAGCATCCTCGTGCTGTTGTGGTGATTTCGGGCTGCATTTATATAGCGCCCTCCCACTGTTTCCAGAGGGATTTTATATAAATATTATTTATATAAACTTAGTCAACGACTTCGACCTGCGAATGATTTATCTCCACAGATGTCTCTCTGCCGAACATGGAAACCTTTACCCATACCATACCGGACTCATTGTCAATTTTCTCAATATTACCGGAGAAGCCCTCCATAGGACCGGATTTGATCTCCACAAGCTCGCCTACGGAAAGTGCGATCTCTGCGCGGCGAACTTCTTCAACGCCCATTCTCGTGACCTCCGCTTCAGAAAGCGGAACAGGTTTGGAACCGGGTCCTACAAAGCCGGTCACGCCTCGCGTGTTTCTTACAACATACCAGCTCTCGTCTGTCATGATCATTTTTATCACGACATAGCCTGGGTATATCTTTCTTTGTACGACCTTTTGAGTATCACCTTTTTGCTCGATAACCTCTTCCATCGGCACCTTGACATCCGTTATAAGATTTTCAAGTCCGCGGTTTTCAACGGTTTTTTCGATACTCTCTTTTACCTTGTTCTCATAACCCGAATATGTGTGGGCAACATACCATTTAGCCTCTTCAGCCATGCAAACAGCTCCTTTCGAATAATCTGCCGCTCATATTACAGCAAATTCGAAGGCAGCAAGCTTATCAACTTTGAAAATCCCAGATCAAACACAAAAAGGAAAATGCCTATCAATATTATGAATACGATTATTACAGTAGTATTCTGCTTCAATTGCTCTTTTGTGGGCCATGTTACCTTCTTAAGCTCGGATTTTGTATCCTTAAAATATTTCTGTATCTTTGAAATAAAAGAGGTCTTGCTCTTTTTTGCAACTGCATCTGCCATACTATTCAACTCCTTATAATATAAAGCTCGTCCCGAAATTACTTTGTTTCCTTATGTGTAGTATGTTTTCTGCAAAATCTGCAATACTTGCTCATTTCAAGTCTGTCGGGATCATTCTTCTTGTTCTTCATAGTGTTATAATTTCTCTGCTTACACTCTGTACAAGCCAATGTGATCTTAACTCTCATTATCTTTACCTCCGTTATGTTTACAGGCTCTCCTGCCAAAAAATGCACAGCAAAAAAAAAGAACCTTTTTCTATTCACAGCTATTTTAGCATATCGTACGCTGTTTGTCAAGCTGTTTTTTATCTTTTTTTAATAAAATCGAAAAATTATGTCTTTTATGCCGCAAAAGGGTGGTACATTCATCAAATGTACCACCCGTTAAAAAGATTTTATAATTTCGCCAGCGCTTTATATTCATCCTTTAATGCCGTATACAGCTTCGTATAGATGTTATAATATTTTTCATATTCCTCATGCTTTGCCAAATCGGGCTTTTGCATCGTTTTTATCTTTATTACGCGCTTGCAGCCCTCCTGAACACTCGGATATATTCCTGCTCCCACTCCGGCAAGGATCGCCGCGCCAAGAGCCGGACCTTCCTTTGAGGTGACTGTCGTAACATCCATATTATATGTATCGGAAAGCATTGTGCGCCATAACGGTGATGAACCGCCTCCTCCGCAGGCTGCCATTTGCTCGCTTGCTACGCCCATTCCCTTTAATATCTCGCAGCAATCACGCAGACTGTAGACAACGCCTTCCATAACGGCGCGGGTCATGTCGCGTTTTGTATGCATCGCGGAAAGACCTATGAATGCGCCACGACAGTCGGGATCGAGATGAGGCGTGCGTTCGCCCATCAAATACGGCATATATATGAGCTTGTTGCAGCCTATCGGAGACTGCTCCGCTTCCTTGTCCGTAAAATAATATGGATCAACTCCCATAGTTTTTGCCGTCGCAATTTCCTCGGCGCAGAAATTGTCTCTGAACCATTTGAGCGATTGTCCTGCCGCAAGTGTCACGCCCATAACATGCCACTGCCCAGGTACGGCGCAGCAAAATGTATGAACGCGACCCTTGGGATCTACATGCATCTCATTCGTATGCGCGAACACCACCCCGGATGTACCGATAGTTGTAAACGCCTTTCCTTCTGTAACAACACCCGTCCCGACGGCTGCCGCCGCATTGTCGCCTGCTCCGCCGACAACAGGTGTGCCGGCAGGAACACCTGTAAGTTTTGATGCGGCACTGGTAACATAGCCTGTTATATCAGGGCTTTCATACACCTTATTTAAAAGCAACGGATCTATATCCAGCTTTTCAAGGATCTCCTCTGACCAACAGCGGTTTTTGATGTCTAACAGCTGCATTCCGCTTGCGTCCGATACATCGGTCGCATACGCGCCGGTAAGCATGAGGCGTACATAGTCCTTTGCGAGCATGATATGGCGGCAGCGCGCATAGTTTTCAGGTTCATGTTTACGCACCCATAATATCTTTGACGCTGTAAAGCCCGTAAGCGCAGGATTTGCCGTAATGGCAATAAGACGATCATAGCCGACCTTGTCGGTTATCTCCTTGCACTCCTGTGCCGTTCTTCCGTCACACCAAAGTATTGCCGGACGGATGACATCATTATTTTCATCCAGCATTACAAGAGAATGCATCTGCCCCGATATGCCTATTCCGGCTATATCTGACGCGTCTATGCCGTCCGTTACGGCTCTTAGCGTCTGTACTGCCGCATTGTACCAATCTCTCGGATCCTGCTCTGCCCAACCGTTCTGAGGCTGATACATGGGATACTCGACCATATGGCTTTTTATTGTATTCCCGTTCTCGTCAAACAGCACTGTTTTCGTCCCGGATGTGCCGAGATCTATCCCTATAAGATATTTCATAGTTTCCCTCTTTTTACTGTCACAGTTCAAACGGCGCATGAAGCGGTCTTTGGTTTGTGTCCCATATAAACAGCTTTACAGTCGAGTCGTCTGTTATTGTACATTCAAGCTGTATATCTGTTGTTTCGCTTATGGTTATATTTCTCATACCATGCCGTGCGTGTACTCGTTCTCGTCATATTCCGTTGTCCTTGTTCCGAACATCTTTATATCCGATACATATCCGGTGTCTGTAAGATCTTCCAGCGTATAATTCTCAGAAAGACGAACATCACTGCCGCCAAGCCTCAGTGGGATAATCGCATCAAGGTACGCCGAAAGCATTCCGTTTGAAGTCTCCGTCCAGTCATAATGACCCGACTCCCACTCTATCCCTATACTTTAATCATTTGTATAAAATGAGATAAAACCGTATCATCATTCTCAATTTTCTGAAGATTTATTATGAAAAAGTTTGACTACTAAAATTATTAGTACGCTTTTAGTACGCACAAAAATATATACATATACATTTAATAGCAATTTATTTATTATTGTATATTCTATAACATTTTTGCAGAAAAATCAATATCAGCGTAAAATCTTTTTTCAAAAAAGCTCACTGGCACTCTGCCAGCTATTGTTATATATCCAGCCGTTTTTAATTCTTCGTTAAGATTATGTATAATTCTATAGGCAGTAGCCTTAGATACATTTAGCATTTTCGTAATATCTTCAACAAAGTAAAATTTCTTTTCCATTTAATCACCTTTCTTAAATATTAAAGGCGAGCTGGTAACCGATGTATTCGCATACTTTTCTTTCTTGTTCCTAATTTGCACCCACCCTGCCCTACAAAAAGTTAAAAGGTTAAACTTTTTAACTTTTTATGTACCTTTCGTTAAAAGGTATTCAAATCTTACACAGTGCATAAAACCGAAGGCGTTTTAAGAGAATAATGTAAAGACTGCCGGAATAGTCTGATTTTCAGAAATGGCTTTGTTACGCGGTTTCAGATGGGTCGTTACACCGTAAAATCGTATCAACTATACGCTTTCAATGGACGATCATATAAATAAGCCAGCTTCCCTCGTGTGCTACTTTGCAAAAATAAATGACACCGTAGAAACGGCTCTTAGCGGAAGACAACTCCAGCCGGTACTGGCTGTTTAGATATATAATCGAGCAGGGCGGATAATCTCCGCCCTCTCACTCTTTTGGACTTGACTAAATATGAATTAAAGTGAAGCTCATCTCATGATGATATGGAACACTTTATGATATGCCGGAATAGCTTCCTCGATCGGGTAAAACGGATATACATGGTTCATCCCGTCCGCTATGCATACCACCATGATTTTCTTCCGGATCATTGGAGATTTATCGAAAAGCTCGTCAATGAAACGAATGCGCTTGTTATCGCGCCCGGATACCGTCTGACGCCGTTTGCGACCTATAAGGAAGCTTTTGATCTCATCGTTTCGCTGTATAAAAAGCACTGCGCGGAGCATCCGGACAAAAAGATCATACTTATGGGCGATTCAGCCGGAGGAGGTTTTTCGCTCGCATTGCTCTGCCGTGTACTTCGGCCATAATTGAAGCAGTCCTGTCATCATTTTTGCACTTAAACTTTTCATAATATATCCCGCCGGACTTATAACATATATTATACTCTATACATACCCCTTGGTCAATACCGTTACCTAAAAACTCTCTGAGTTCTTTGAAATGCATTTTTAAGCCTGTCGCTCTAGTCGTTGTTATGGCAGTTATCCGGTCCAAAGATAGGGATCGCCTCTTCGGGTATGGACTCGTTTTCAACGGTCGTAACGACTACGCCGCGTTCGAGATTCAGCTGCGCATCCACGCCGAGGTCTATGATCTCAGGTTCGCCGGTTTTCTCGTTGATCACGAGCGAACCCAGGTTCTCGCTTGCCTGTGTATACCTTCGGTGCTTACTCGCCCTCAGCAGTCTCTGTCGGCTCCGTTGCCTGAAGCTGCTTTTTTTCTCTTGCATGAATATATTCAACAAACATAACACGGATTATCGCAACTACCGGTACAGATATAAGCATACCTACAAATCCGAATATCGCGCCGCCGACCGAAACAGCCACAATTATTGTGAGCGGGCGTATATCGAGCCTGTCACCCATAACGCGCGGAGCAATGACATTTCCGTCTATCTGCTGCATGATAAAGAGCGCGATGGTACACCAGACAGCGTGAAGCGCACCGCCGGATATTGCTGCTATTATCGCGCTTGCCACAGTGGCGATTATGGAGCCGAAATATGGGATCAGATCCATAACACCTATAAATATGCCTAATACCAAAGCATATTTCTCGCCGAGAAGCGCAAGAATGATCGTGCAGACTATAGCCATTATAGAGCAGCAAATGAGTCGTGAATATATATACTGAGTAAATATCTCGTTGATCCTTGCAAACTGCTCAAATCCGCTTTCGACCTTTTCACTTTTTGACATAGCCGCTACGACACGCTTTATGCCTCTTTTTATCCTGTCCTTATCGATCAGCATATATATCGATGCAATGATCGCTATAAACGAGTTGAGCGTTGTAGAAGCGATGGTAGCGACACCGGATGTAACGGATGTCAGTCCGCCTTGCGCAAACTTGCTCAGAGCTTTTGTATCGATCGAGCTAATGAGGTTGGTGAATGACTTCTCAATAGCATTAACATCAAAATGTAACCCGACGATTTTGGCTGCTTCAAGGTTGTTTATGTAGTTAAAGAATATCTCCGCATATGCCGGCAAGTTCATTATCATGTCTGCCAAGCTCTTGAACAATGCCGGAATAATGAAGGACAGTGCCGCTATCACTATCATTATGAATACAAGATAAACCACTGCTATGCTGATGGCATACGAATGCTTAAGTAAGAATTTACCCTTGGCATGCTTCTGTATGAACGAATCAATCTTTTTGAGTGGGATACTCAGAAGATATGCTATCACAAATGCGGATATAAACGGCATTATTGCCTTTAGTACGACGCCGGCTATCGTTTTGACAACATGGAAGCTGTCAAAGGTCTTATAAACAGCAATAAGCGCCACACCCAAAATAAAAATAGTTACCCATTTTGAATATTTTTTAATAAAACTTATCATGATGATTCTCCTTCGATTGAATTCAATGATTTGTGTTTTAACAAACACACCTCCATTTGAGTATATTTTACTATAGTTCAATTGCTTTGTCAAGTGATTTTAAATCATGCCGCAGCAAGATAATGAGCATGTCAGATCCGCTATATAGCACAGTCTCACACGATGAGACAATCAGCGTGTTCATTCAAAATTGTATTACATTTTAGTCACAAAGTATTAACCCCTCGACAAAAAACTTGCTTTTTTCAATTCTCTATGATATAATCTTCACATGATTTTTAGCATAAAGAAGAAATACATAAGACGAAAGAAAAATAAAGAGGTCAAAATATGATTAATATACCCGAAATCGGTGCCCTTTCTCCCACCTTGATCATAATTGGTATTGCAGTCTATGTGCTGCTCATTATTACAGAATGGAGGATACTTAGAAAGGCAGGCGAAAAAGGCTGGAAATCGCTGATACCCATATATAATATCTATGTCTCACACCATATTGTAGGTATGAGTCACATTTGGTTCATTTTGGAAATCTGTACATGGATCGTGGAACTGATATTTGAATCCTCATCCGTAATACCCGAATGGGCGGTAATCGTATTCGGTATACCTACCGCGTTGATCACCGTAGCATCTGAGCTGATACATATAATCAAAATGTGCGATTGCTTCGGTAAAGGCAAGCTGTTCAAGATCGGTATGTTTTTCATACCAAGCGTTTTTACCATGATAATTGCTTTTGATAATTCAGAATATCGGCCACCTATGCATTAAAACACAATCGCGCTTTATGGGTTGAGCAAGGGAAAGTGGGTTTGTCAAGTAATCTGTGTAAGTTTTTTTCAGAAATTAATTTTTTGTGCTAAACTAGCGTTTATGCCGCGAAAGCTGCT
>CAJONM010000186.1 GCA_905235885.1 uncultured Clostridia bacterium | reverse complement strand
CCGGCGGACATAGCCTTGCGCCGGGCTTGAGAGTCCCGCTCGCGTCAAGGAATGCCGCGCCCTCAGCCGTCAGCGTGCCGCCGCATTCACCGGCGGACAGAATGGACGGGAATATGTCCTCAAGCTTTTTGTCAAAGCCGTTATCGAGCGCGTCAAACTGCTCCATCATACGCTTGTTGAATTGCTTTGTTTCAAGATCTATCGGGAACATTCCGCTCGCCTCGCCCACGCCCAGCACCTTCTCGCCGGTCATGAGCCAATGAACATATCCGGCAAGCGTTGTCTGGAACGCTATGTCCTTAGTATGCTCCTCGCCGTTTAATATCGCCTGATAAAGATGCGCGATGCTCCACCGCTGCGGTATAGGATAATCAAACAGCTCCGTAAGCTTTTGCGATGCCTCCTCCGTTATGGCGTTGCGCCATGTGCGGAACGGCACGAGCAGCTCGCCGTCCTCATCAAACGCCATATACCCGTGCATCATCGCGCTTATCCCGATCGCGGAAAGCTCGGTTATGTCCGTTTCGTATTTTTTCATTACATCGGCACAAAGATCGCTGTAGCTGGCACGAAGCCCTGTGCGGACATCGTCGAGGGTGTATGTCCATATGCCGCCGTCAAGGCGGTTTTCCCATTCGTGGCTGCCGGATGCCAGAGGCGACTTGTCCTGTCCGATAAGTACCGATTTTATGCGCGTAGAGCCAAGCTCTATGCCCAATATCGCCTTACCCGACCTTATGTATTCCCTTGTCATCATATCCGTTATCATCCCCTTTTATATCATTCCGTATAATTCTATCACATTTTTTTCATAAAATCAACCCAAAAAAATATATTGCAAAAAAAATAATATTGTTGTATAATAGATCTATAAATTTTTTACGAAAGGATGATACTATGGTATTGATTATTTTGCTTGCTGTGGTCGTTCTGTTTTTGATATTATTCAACATCAAGATCGTACCGCAGACGAACGCGTTTATTATAGAGCGGCTTGGCGCGTATAAATATACATGGCCCGTCGGTCTGCATATCAAGATACCGTTCATTGACAAGATCGCAAAGCGCGTTAATTTAAAGGAGCAGGTAGTGGATTTCGAGCCGCAGCCGGTCATCACCAAGGATAATGTAACGATGCAGATAGATACGGTCGTATATTATCAGATAATGAATCCGAAGCTGTATGCGTACGGCGTTGAGCGTCCGATGATGGCGATAGAAAATCTCACCGCAACGACCCTGAGAAACATAATCGGCGATCTGGAGCTTGACGAGACGCTGACCTCGCGCGACACGATAAATACGCGTATGCGCTCTATCCTTGACGAGGCGACAGACCCGTGGGGAATAAAGGTAAACCGCGTTGAGCTTAAAAACATCATGCCGCCGGCGGCTATCCGCGACGCGATGGAGCGGCAGATGAAGGCGGAGCGCGAAAGGCGCGAAAGCATCCTGAAGGCTGAGGGTGAGAAGAAGAGCGCGATCCTCATCGCGGAGGGCGAGAAGGAAAGCGCGATCCTGCGCGCCGAAGCGAAGCGCGAGGCGGAGATACGCGAAGCGGAGGGTAAGGCACAGGCGATAATTTCCGTTCAGAAGGCGGTTGCCGAGGGCATAAAGCTCATAAACGACGCCGACCCGAAAAACGGCTATCTTACCATCAAGTCGCTTGAAAGTCTCAATGCTCTTGCCGACGGCAAGGCGACAAAGATCGTCGTTCCGTCCGACATACAAGGGCTTGCCGGACTTGCAACCTCTCTTAAAGAAGTCATAAAATCCGAATAACACGCCAAACGGGGGAAATGTTTTTACACCCCCGTTTCTTTTTTTACAATTTGAAGAAAATTATGTTAAATTATCAAAACCGCTTGACATATCGGGCAAAATAATATAAAATAACGGTGCTTAATATTCTTTAAGAGATTTTCTGTAACTTTACAGTAATTGAAACTGCACGCAATCATATTGGTATTCCAAGATGCTTGCTTATGCGGATGAGCCGGTAAAAACCTGCATGCCGGTGCTGACTGTACTTTTACATATAACGAATAAGCAAACATTGATATTGGATATGCCTCCCCGATTGAGTGCTGCAATAGATAGAGCATAAAACGAATGGAGGTGTTCAAAATAGCTGTTACAATAGTTTTGATAGTACTGATAGTTCTAATCGCCGCAGCCGGCGCCGGCAGCGCCTTTGCGGCATATAAAAAAGGCTTTGCTTCGGGCGTTGAGCACAGACGGCTTGAAGCGGAAGCGCAGTTCGGCTCTGCCGAGGAACGGGCAAAACAGATCGTTTCCGAAGCCGAGCGCGCGGCAAAATCGAGAAAGCGCGAAGCGCTGCTTGAAGCAAAGGAAGAAAATCAGAAGCTGCGTGCCGAGCTTGACAAGGAGATCAAGGAGCGTCGCAACGAGATCTCAAGGCAGGAGCGCAGAATAAATCAGAAAGAGGAAGCTCTCGACAAGAAAACAGAGGCTCTGGAAAAGAAGGATCAATCGCTTAACGGCAGAATAAGAGCCTTGGAAAAGAAAGAAAGCGAAATAGCAGAAATTAAACAAAAGCAGACGGAGGAGCTTGAAAGGGTATCCGGTCTTACAAGAGATGAGGCAAAGGAGATCCTCGTTCATGAAATAGAAATGAGCGCAAGACACGACGCTGCGGTAATGGTTAAAGAAATTGAGCAAGAGGCAAAGGAAAATGCCGAGAAGATAGCGAAAAACATAGTCGCTCTCTCCATACAGAAGGTGTCCGCCGACCATGTGGCGGAGACTACGGTTTCCGTTGTCAATTTGCCGAGTGACGAAATGAAGGGCCGCATAATAGGCCGCGAGGGAAGGAATATCCGCTCTCTCGAAACGCTTACCGGCGTTGATCTGATAATCGACGATACACCGGAGGCGGTCATCGTATCGAGCTTCGATCCGATAAGGCGCGAGGTTGCAAAGACAGCGCTTGAAAAGCTTATAGTTGACGGACGAATTCACCCGGCGAGAATAGAAGAATCTGTTGATAAAGCGAAAAAAGAAGTTGATGCGATCGTCAAGCAGGAGGGCGAGAACGCGGCGTTCACGACGGGCGTTCACGGACTGCATCCGGAGCTTATCAAGCTCTTGGGCAAGCTCCGCTACAGAACGAGCTACGGTCAGAATGTGCTCAAGCACTCCATTGAAGTGGCGCATCTTGCCGGCGTAATGGCAGGCGAGTTGGGCTGCGATGTAACCTTGGCAAAGCGTGCCGGTCTTTTGCATGACATCGGCAAGGCGGTCGATCATGAGGTCGAGGGATCCCATGTAACGATCGGCGCGGATATAGCAAAGAAATTCCGCGAAAATAAGGATGTTATCCACGCCATCATGGCGCATCACGGCGATGTGGAGCCGCAAACGATCATCGCAACGCTCGTTCAGGCGGCAGATGCGATCTCCGCGGCACGACCCGGCGCAAGGCGCGAAAATCTTGAGACATACATAAAGCGTCTGCAAAAGCTCGAAGAGCTTGCAAACGAATTTGAGGGCGTCGACAAGTCATTCGCCATTCAGGCAGGGCGTGAGATCAGGATCATGGTCAAGCCCGAAGCGGTAAACGATGACGCAATGATAATCGTTGCCAAGGACATAGCAAAGAAAATCGAGGACGAGCTGGAATATCCCGGTCAGATCAAGGTCAGCCTTATCCGTGAGACAAGAGCTGTCGACTACGCGAAGTAGGATCCGACCAAAACCAACTACGAAAATAAGGAGCATACCGGATGCGATAATTCTTTCTCCCCGTGCGATAAAGGTACGGTGCGCTGTAAAGGATCGTCCATTTCTACCCGTCCGGTGCGCTCCTTTTTTATCTTTTATCAAGGGGAATTAGTTATGAATGTGCTTTGTATAGGCGATATCGTAGGCAGAGTGGGACGCGATATGCTGTTTAAATATCTTGATGACCTCAAATACAGCCACGAGCTGGATCTTATAATCGCCAACGGCGAGAACGCCAGCCACGGCAGAGGGATGACATCATCCGTATATTCGGAAATGAAGCGCGCAGGTGTTGATATATTCACCATGGGCAATCATACATGGGGCGCTAAGGAGATAATATCGCTTATGAACGATGAGTGCGATATTATAAGACCGTTGAATTTCTCCGCTGATGCGCCCGGCAGAGGCAGCGCGGTGATAACGGCAAAAAACGGCGTTAAGGTCGGTATTATAAATATCATGGGGCAGGTAAACACCATGCCGTGTGATTCGCCGTTTGCAGCCGTAAAAAAGGAAGCGGAGCGGATCGCACAAATAACGCCCGTTATCTTTGTTGATTTTCATGCAGAAGCGACCTCGGAAAAGGTCGCCATGGGATATTTCCTTGACGGCACTGTAAGCGTCGTTTTCGGCACGCATACGCATATACAGACAGCCGACGAACGCATACTTCCCGGCGGTACGGGATATATTACCGATCTTGGCATGACGGGCGCATCCGAGTCGGTGCTCGGCATGGACAAGGATATAATCGTAAAGCGGTTCAGCACAGGTATGCCGCAAAAATTTGAGCTTGCACAGGGCGTCGGACAGCTTTGCGGCTGCATATTTACCGTAGATGAAGCAACGGGAAAAACCACCGCCGTCAAGCGGATATGGATAAAATAACAAACCGCCCGCGGCGATGCCGTGGGCGGTTTGTTTTTGACTATTGGATTTTCTTCACAAAACCGATTTTTCCAAAACTCAGTCTATGGGTGTAAACATACTCTTATCAAGTCCGCAGGTGGGGCATACCCAATCCTCCGGAACATCCTCCCATGCTGTGCCGGGCGCGATGCCGTTATCAGGATCGCCCAACGCGGGATCGTATACATAGCCGCACGGGCATTCGTATTTCTGCATAGTCTGTATCTCCTTTTTTATTTAATATTTTGGCTTATGATCTCCTCGCCGTTCATGGTGATGTTGATGTCTTTATACATACTCATACCCGTACCAGCCGGTATAAGCTTACCGATAATGACATTTTCTTTAAGACCCATAAGCGGATCGATCTTGCCCTTTATCGCCGCATCGGTCAGGACCTTCGTCGTTTCCTGGAACGATGCCGCCGACAGGAACGAATCGGTGGCAAGCGATGCCTTTGTAATACCGAGAAGCACCGGTGACGCTACAGCCTCCACGCCGCCCTTTTCTCTGGCAGCGTCGTTGGCGTCCTCAAACTCAAGGCTGTCGGTGAGCGAGCCAATAAGCAGATCGGTGTCTCCGGCTTCCTCAATGCGTACCTTACGCAGCATCTGACGCGTTATGACCTCAACATGCTTGTCGTTGATGTCAACGCCCTGCATACGGTATGTTCTCTGTACCTCACGGGTAATATACATCTGAACGGCATCGGGGCCGTTGATCTTCAATATATCGTTCGGGTTTACGGAGCCGGCTGTGATCTCGCCGCCCTTTGCGACATAGTCGCCGTCATGCACCTTTATTGACGCGCCGTACGGGATCGAATATGTCTTTGCCTCGCCGTCATCATTTGTGATGATGACCTCGCGGCGCTGCTTGGACTCATCTATCCGCGCCGTTCCCTCTATTTCCGATATGATCGCCACGCCCTTAGGCTTACGCGCCTCGAAAAGCTCCTCTATACGCGGAAGACCCTGCGTAATATCGTTTCCGGACGCAACGCCGCCGGCGTGGAAGGTTCTCATCGTAAGCTGAGTACCCGGCTCGCCTATCGACTGAGCAGCTATTATGCCGACTGCCTCGCCTATATTGACGAGTGTGCCTGTCGCAAGGTTCTTGCCGTAGCACTTTGAGCATACGCCGACCTTGGATTTACATGTGAGTACCGAACGGATCTTCACCTTTTCTATTCCGCACTTGACGATCTCGCGCGCCTGCGATGTTGAAATAAGCTCGCCTGCGTCTACGATCACCTCGCCCGTTTCGGGGTTGGCTATCGTCTCCCACGATGTGCGTCCCTCGATACGGTCAAACAACGGCTCGATTATCTCCTCGCCGTCACGGATATCCTCGACCTCTGTATACTTGTTCGTGCCGCAATCAGTCTCATGAACGATAACATTCTGCGATACATCGACAAGCCTTCTCGTAAGATAACCCGAGTCGGCTGTTCTGAGCGCTGTATCTGTAAGTCCCTTTCTGGCACCGTGCGACGATACGAAGTATTCCAATACATTCAGACCCTCGCGGAAGTTCGCTCTGATCGGGATCTCGACCGTTCTGCCCTGCGTATCCGCCATAAGTCCGCGCATCGCGGCAAGCTGTCTTATCTGGTTGGTCGATCCACGCGCGCCGGAGTCTGCCATCATGTATATCGGATTAAATTCACCGAGCTGATCGAGCATCGCGTCCGTTACCTGCGCCGATGCGTCCGACCATATCTTGATGACCTGCTGATAGCGCTCTTCGTTATTGAGCAAACCGAAACGGTATTTAGCCGTTATCGCTTCGACCTTCTTTTCCGCCTCGGCAAGGATTACCGGCTTCGATTCGGGAACATTGATGTCTGATACCGAAACGGTAAGCGCGCCGATAGTAGAGTATTTATAGCCTGTAGATTTTATATCATCGAGCATGACCGCCGTTACGGATGTTCCGTGCGCGTCTATGCAGCGGCTGATTATATCTCCGAGCTGTCCCTTTTTAACGATAAAGTCTACCTCATAAGACAAAGCCGTCTCCGGATCGGATCTGTCGATAAAGCCGAGATCCTGCGGAATGTTGTCGTTAAAGATTATGCGTCCTGCCGTTGTGGGAACGAGCCTTGTTATCTGCTCGCCGCCTACCTCCCCTGTTCTCCGGACGAGAATACGCTCCTGAAGCGTTATTACATCGGTTGCATATGCCATCTGCGCCTCATCGGCGGAGCCGAATATCTTTATCGCCACAGCCTTTGCCGCTGCAAGAAATTCATCGACCGTCATAGGCGTGCCGCCTACAGCTATCGGCGCGGCATTCGTTATCTTCGTTTCGTTGAGCACAACTTTATCAAGCGTCAGAACATACTCAAACGCCGTTTTCCAATCATCAAAGCTCTTCTCCGCAACTGCGCCCGACGATATCGCCGCAAGCTTTTCGACAAACGCCGCCTGCTTCGATTCATCGGCAGCGATAATATCATATATCTTCTTGTAGTTCTCGCGAACGAGCGTGAGGTAATACGAGCCGAGGATCATATCCTGCGTCGGCACCGTTACCGGATGACCGTCCTGCGGCTTTAAGAGGTTGTTTGCCGACAGCATAAGAAATCTTGCTTCCGCCTGCGCTTCCGGCGATAACGGGACATGGATAGCCATCTGGTCACCGTCAAAGTCGGCATTGTATGCCGTACATACCAACGGATGCAGCTTCAGAGCGCGGCCTTCAACAAGACGCGGCTCAAACGCCTGTATGCCCAGACGGTGCAGCGTGGGTGCGCGGTTAAGCAGCACCGGATGCTCCTTTATGACATCCTCAAGCACATCCCATACCTCCGGACGGGTGCGCTCTACCATACGCTTGGCACTCTTTATGTTGTGCGCTATGCCCCTTGATACAAGCTCCTTCATAACGAACGGCTTGAACAGCTCTATTGCCATCTCCTTCGGCAAGCCGCACTGGTATATCTTCATTTCAGGACCTACAACGATAACCGAACGACCCGAATAGTCAACACGCTTACCCAACAGGTTCTGACGAAATCTTCCCTGCTTGCCCTTCAAAAGATCCGAGAGCGATTTCAGAGCGCGGTTGCCCGGTCCTGTGACCGTCCTGCCGCGTCTGCCGTTGTTAATGAGCGCGTCGACAGCCTCTTGCAGCATACGCTTCTCGTTTCTTATGATTATGTCGGGCGCGCCAAGCTCCAACAGCCTTTTAAGGCGGTTGTTTCTGTTGATAACGCGTCTGTAGAGATCGTTAAGATCGCTTGTGGCAAATCTGCCGCCGTCAAGCTGTACCATGGGGCGCAGCTCCGGCGGAATTACCGGCACGACGGTCAGTATCATCCATTCGGGGCGGTTGCCCGAAAGTCTGAACGCCTCCACAAGTTCAAGACGCTTTATTATACGCGCTTTTTTCTGTCCCTGCGCATCATCAAGCTCCGCCTTGAGCGATGCGGCAAGCTCATCAATGTCGATATCCTCCAAAAGCGCCTTTATCGCCTCGGCGCCCATGCCGGCGGTAAATACCTGATTGCCGTACTTTTCAAGATAATCGTTGTATTCCTTATCCGTAAGGATCTGACCCTTTTCAAGGTCGTTAAGCTCGCGCTTTACATCTGTTACGATATATGCGGCAAAATACAGCACCTTTTCAAGCTGCCGCGGCGAAATGTCGAGCATAAGGCCTATCGAGGACGGAACGCCCTTGAAGTACCATATGTGCGAAACAGGCGTTGCAAGGTTTATATGACCCATTCTCTCGCGCCTTACCTTCGCGCGCGTCACCTCAACGCCGCAGCGCTCGCAGACCTTACCCTTAAATCTTATCTTCTTATATTTACCGCAATGGCATTCCCAGTCCTTTGTCGGTCCGAAAATGCGTTCGCAATAAAGACCGTCCTTTTCGGGCTTGAGCGTGCGGTAATTGATCGTTTCGGGCTTGGTGACCTCACCGTATGACCATTTAAGAATTGCCTCCGGTGATGCAAGCCCTATTTTTATCGCTTCAAAATTGTTAAATTCCAGCATTTGAAATCCTCCGTTCAGTCAATACAGGTTAAAAATCACTATCGTCGGCCAGCTCGCCGTCGTCCTCGGCGTCGATGAAAAGGTCATCGTCGTCCTCTTCCAACAGCATATTCGCATCGTCGAGGTCGTCCTCGCTGAGCTTGTCGTCGGCACTGTCGTCCATTGTTCTCATGATCTCCTCATTGACTGTATCATCGTCATCTTCAAAGGATGCGTCAAGATCGATCTCCTCCATGTCATGGTTGAGTATCTTTATATCAAGTGCGAGCGACTGAAGCTCCTTGACCATTACCTCGAATGATTCCGGAACACCCGATTTCGGTATGTTCTCGCCCTTGACGATAGCCTCGTATGTCTTTACTCTGCCGACAATATCGTCGGACTTAACGGTAAGGATCTCCTGCAGGGTGTATGCCGCGCCGTATGCCTCCAGCGCCCACACTTCCATTTCACCGAAACGCTGTCCGCCGAACTGAGCCTTACCGCCCAGCGGCTGCTGCGTTACGAGTGAATACGGGCCGGTCGAACGCGCATGGATCTTGTCATCAACAAGATGATGCAGCTTCAGATAGTACATCACTCCGACCGTAACGGGATTATCGAATTTTTCGCCCGTTCTGCCGTCATATACGACTGATTTGAATGATTTGTCAAGCCCTGCCTCGCGGAACGCTTCCTTTATGTCCGCGTCCTGCGCGCCGTCAAATACAGGCGTTGCGATCTTTATATCTCTGCCCGGACGCTTGGTATCGTAAGCTTCCAGCAGTGCGTTTCTGAATGTGTCGCCCGATATGCTTTCAAGCTGCTCTCTCGTTCTGCTGCTGAGAGTTCTGTAGGCATAGCCCAAATGCATCTCAAGCACCTGTCCTATATTCATACGCGACGGAACGCCGAGCGGATTAAGAACGATCTCAAGCGGCGTACCGTCCTCTAAGAACGGCATATCCTCGCGCGGAAGAACGCGCGATACAACACCCTTGTTTCCGTGTCTGCCCGCCATCTTGTCGCCGACGCTTATCTTACGCTTCTGAGCGATATAGCATACTACCGACTGGTTTACGCCGGGCGAGCCTTCGTCGCCGTTTTCGCGTGAGAATTTCTTGATGTCCACTATTATGCCCGACTCGCCGTGCGGTACGCGCAGCGATGTGTCGCGCACCTCGCGCGCTTTCTCGCCGAATATCGCGCGGAGCAGCCGCTCTTCAGCCGTCAGTTCCGTTTCGCCCTTGGGCGTTACCTTGCCGACAAGAATATCGCCGGCGTGGACTTCTGCGCCTATTCTTATGATGCCGTTTTCGTCAAGATCCTTCAGCGCGTCCTCGGAAACATTCGGTATATCCCTCGTTATCTCCTCCGCGCCGAGCTTTGTATCTCTTGCCTCACACTCGTATTCCTCCATATGGATGGATGTGAATGTGTCGTTTTTAACAAGCTCCTCACTTATCAATACGGCATCCTCGTAGTTGTAGCCTTCCCATGTGGTAAATCCGATAAGAGCGT
>CAJONM010000185.1 GCA_905235885.1 uncultured Clostridia bacterium | reverse complement strand
GAGCCGCTTATCGTAAGTGTGCCGTCGGCATAGCTCCATTGGGCGCTTTCGCCGCAGCTTCCGCTCTCCGCGCTCGCCGTTATCGCAAACGCTGAAAGCATCGTTGCCGCTATCGCCGCAGATGTGAGGATCGACAGCAGCTTTTTGAATTTATTCATATAAATTCTCCTTTCCACGCAGAAATATGTCCGCTCCTATTTCCGGCATTTTATTTATCGTTACCATTATACTACATTTTATATAAAAAAATCAAGACAAATTTTATAAAAATATTACTTTTTTTACAAAAAATTATCAGCGTGCGATAACATATCCGGCACGCTGATTTTGCCTATATTTCTTTAACTGTAATGTCCTTTATCCGCATATTTCCGACCGCGTACAGGTCGAGTTTTCCGTTCTTTGCCGTTATATCCAAATTCTCAAACACAAAGTCCGACAGCTCGTAGCGATCCTCATCCGCTGTAACATTGAAAAATGTTTCGCAATCGCATTTGCAGTCCTTCATTGTGATGTTGTTTACACGCGATTTCGGTATATCGCTCCTGCCCTGAAGGTCAAAAAACTGAGTCCATCGGTTGATATAAATGAAATTCCGAATCTTCCCCTCCGCGCCCTCTATATTTATGTATTCATAATGCTGGGGTGTGTCGGGACGAAGCTTGATCCACAGCAGATTATACGGGCCGTCGGCTTTTATACGCCGCATTATTATATTTCTGTTATGTACAGACTCCGAACCGCAGGTAAGACAGCTATGACAAAAGCCATATGTGCAATCCTCGATAATCACGCGCTCATTCGAGCCGTTTTCCGGCGCTTCATCCGCCCATGGGCCTTTACCGCCCTTTAAAACGACAGAGTCGTCATTTACGGCAAAGTAGCAATCCTTTATATGCACATCGGTACACACGTCTATATCTATCGCGTCCGTACTCGGCGCTCTTACCGGCTGTACCGGAGAAAGGATGCGGCAGTTTATGTATTTTACATATCTGCATCTGTATATATGCGTCGTCCAATAATGCGAATTTTGCATTGTAAGTCCTGCGATCGTTACATTCGTGCAATTTGATATATACACAAGGCGCGGTCGCTGTTCATCCTTGTTGGTGCATTTCTCGTTCCATTTTCTTCTCTGCCAGAACGCGCGCCACGAGCGCATACCGTTGCCGTCTATGGTGCCGCCTCCGAGCATGGTGAAGCCGTCGATCCCGTCCGCGTTTATGAGCGCCGGATAATAAAGACAGGTCTCACCCTCTATACGCGTCAGGCATACGGGATAATCTGTTATATCATCGCTGCCTTTGAGTACGCCGCCATCGCATATATACAGATGCACGCCCTGTTTAAAAAACAATGCACCCGTCATATATACACCCTGCGGCACAACTATGACTCCGCCGCCTTCATCGTGCGCTTTATCTATGAGAGCCTGTATCTTTTCGGTATATATCTCTCCGTCATCCTTAACGCCGTATTCGGTGATCGTAAACCGTCTGCCCAAATCATCGGGATCGGGCATCTCCGCTTGCGAAAACCATTCCCCGACGGGTGTGCCGTCGGGGAAAAGCTGTGTTTTTTTGCTATCTTCTACTTTACCCATGTTTCCCATGCGTAATCCTCCTTGTCCGGGAGCATCATATCCTTGGTGTATTCAAGAGCAATGATCGTATTCAGACACCACTGAGCGGTGAAATTCGTAGAGATCCAGAACATTTCCTCAAGCTGCTCATTGTTAAAGTAATTTTCTATGATCTCGCTGTCAAAGCCCTCGTCCTTATATTCTCCGGCAAGGGAATGTATAAGCACCTGCCATACCTTATATGCCAGATCCTTATCGCCCGTTTCCCGCGCCGCGTATGCAACGATCGATGCCGCCATATACGGATAAACATATTCTGTTCCCTGCTTCATGCCGTTTGTCGCACGCCGCTTCTGCTCCGACGGCAGATAGTAAAACCTTCCGTACTCTATCAGCATCTGACGGAACTTCTCGTCATGAAGGACATTCTCAAGCTCTGTCCATGTCTGCGGTCCACCCATGCTTACCATAAGATGCGCGCCGCCGGTCGATTGCTCGCATATATAGCCCAGATGCCCCGTTTCCGGATCGTATTCAAAATCTGTACCCGACATCAGTCTCAGCTGCGTTTTTTTCAGATCTTCAATACCTGTCGTGATCTT
>CAJONM010000184.1 GCA_905235885.1 uncultured Clostridia bacterium | reverse complement strand
TTTATAAGGTAATGAAAAGATTAAAAGCACTGATGTGCCTGATCCTCATTGCCGCGCTCTTTGGCGCGGATCATATGCTGGCGCATCATAACTTTATAGAAAACAGCAACATATTCATAAAAAACGATTTTGAGATAACGCGCCATGACCACCCCGAAAAGATATGGGACAAGGTGTTTTTCGGCAATTCGGTAGTCATCTCGTCTTTTATGGAGGATAAAAGCAGCTCAGGCTATATCAACTGCGGTCTTGACTACGGCGTTGTAACGGATCTGCGGGATATGCTGAAAAAGGGATATGCAAAGATAGGCTCCGAGCTTGTGATCGGACTTAATTATCTGACGCTTTACGATGATTTTGACACGAACCCGACATATATATGGCACAAGCGCGTGTATCAGCCATATGCGTATTTTGAGCGTGACAGATTTTACCCGCTCATAACGGGAATATATGAGCGGCTGCTTGCCGGAGAGAGCCTCGGACCGATAACATATACTTATCAGAGCAAAGCGGTATATCACGGCAGAGTATCGGACGCGGCTCTGCGCGATAAAATGGAGGAGTACGGCGAGGAATTTTTCAACAAGCCCATAGAACGCTACAGCGGGAATATCGCCGCGCTTGAGGAGGTAATAGACTTTTGCCGCGACAAGGGAATACGCGTGCGCGTTGTCTGGATGCCATGGAATCCCTCCGTTGAAAAGCCTGCTCTGATAGGCAGAGTGCGCGAGGCGGCGGACGCGGTGCTTGCGGCGAACAATGTCGAAACGCTCGACCTTGAGGACGAGTTCGGCGCGGAGTGTTTTTACGATACGGGACATCTGAACTACGATGTCGGCTCGGAGAAATTTACGGAAACGATAGACCGTTGGCTGTAGGAATGGAGGATGACGATGGGATATATAAAAGCGATGGGCAAATATGCCGTTTTTACGGGACGCGCGTCAAGGCGTGAGTTTTGGGGCTTTGCGATAGTCAATACGATATTTTGGCTCATAATATCGCGATTTTACAGAATGTTCCCCACAGGTGTGGGAAGAAATGTTATGCTCGCGGTCGCGCTGATGTATTTTGCAGTGACGGCTGTGCCTGCCGTGGCGGTGATCTTCCGCCGTTGGCACGATCTTGGCAGAACGGGCAAATGGATACTTATAAACCTTGTGCCTGTCGCCGGCTGGCTTGCGACGCTGGGCTTTTTCCTGTGCCGCGGCGAGGCGTATACAAATGAGTACGGGCGCGACCCGTACGATCAGGGACTTAAAAGAAAAAGAAAAAGAAGAAGAATAAGCGCATAAATCATGTGAAAGGATCGGGCGGTCGTATTTATGGTCAAGATAGTAACAGGAGCCATAGGGTCGGGCAAGACTCAATACTGCATAGACGATATAAAGGCGATGCAGAGC
Organism: uncultured Clostridia bacterium; assembly: GCA_905235885.1. Classification (GTDB taxonomy): domain Bacteria; phylum Bacillota; class Clostridia; order UBA1381; family UBA1381; genus Ornithomonoglobus. The sequence continues at coordinate 2,568 of CAJONM010000184.1, read as the reverse complement.
CGCGAACCGCAAAGACGATGCGTTATGCTCGTCCCGTCGCACTATTCGCACGAGGCGGAGAAGCTGATGACGGATGTTTTCGGCGGTACGGGACTTAATAACATTGAGGTGACATCGTTTGAGAAGCTGGCGCGCGAGATGCTTGACGGGACGGAACGGCGGCTTGCCGCGGCAGGCAAGCAGGCGGTCATATGCCGCGCCGTAGAAAGGACCGCCGCCGAGCTTAGCGGCAGATCTGATTTTGACGGAAAGCTTGTCGCGGCGGTGGGCAGAGCCGATTTTATTGATATAGCCCGATCGCTCATAAGCGAGCTGCACCGATATATGGTAACGGGCGATATGCTCCGCGAGGGTGCGGCGCGTCTGGACGACGGAGCGTTAAAGCAGAAGCTTTTGATAACGGCGATGCTTTCGGACAATTATGAAAATATTTTAAAGGATACCGAATACATAGACAGCGATGAGGATCTTTTGCGGCTGGCAGCGGTGCTGGGCAGCCGTTTTTGTGATGCGCGGATATATATAGACCGTTTTGACGAGCTGCTGCCGCAGCAGCTTCAGGTGCTTCGCGTGATAATAGACAGCGGCGCGGATATAACGATAACATTCAATACCGCTCCCGACGCGACATATTACGGCACAACTCTTGCGATCGGGCAGATCCGCGCGTATACCGAGGTGCAGACGGTGCATTTAGACGGCAGCATGAAGCATATAAAGAACGCGCCGGAGCTGAAATTTTTGTTTGACACATGGGGAGATATGTCCGAATATACGGGCGATGTGAATGCGGTATCGGTATTTGAGGCGCGCGACGCGTACACCGAAACAGAGCATATCGCGCGGCGCATACTCGACCTTGTCCGTGAGGACGGCTACAGGTTCCGCGACATAGCCATAATATGTGGCGATGCCGACAGCTATGAGCATATTATCGAGGCTGTGTTTGACGAGTACGGCATACCGTATTATTCCGATCAGAGATACACCGTATCCGAGCATCCTATCGCGGTGCAGATACTATCGTTGCTTGATATTATAGAAAACGACTGGGATTATGAGTCGGTATTCGCGTATCTTCGCGCCGGCTTTGTATATATGAAGCAGGATAACAAATACAGGCGGATTTCGTCAAATGATATTGACAGGCTTGAAAACTATATATTAAAGCGCGGCATACGCGGCAGGAACGCATGGAGCCGCAGCTGGACGGATGACAGATCCGTGCTTGACCGCGCTCTTGACAGAAAACCGAATACGAACGAGACGGAGCTTGCCGAGCTTGACGCGATACGCGAAGCGGTCGTCGCGCCTGTGATCGCGTATTCGGACGCGGCAAAGCAGGCGAGGACGGTAACGGAAAGGTGCGTTGCGCTGTATGAATTTTTAGAGAGCATAAATCTTTACGAGGGACTCAGAGCAGAGCTTCTGGGCATGGCAGTAAACAGAGCGACAGCCGACGCGCAGCGACTGGGGCAGATATGGAATTTGCTCCTTGACATTCTCGATCAGATAAGCACCGCCATGGGCGACTGCGCCGCGACACACGCCGAGTTTGCCGAATATGTCCGCGCGGCGATGAGCCAATGCGCCATCCGCACGATCCCGTCCGGCGTTGACAGAGTGTTTATAGGTACGGTAGAAAAGAACCGTTCGGTGAATACAAAGGTCATATTTGCAATAGGCGCAGTATCCGGAACATTCCCGTCCGATGTCGGGGCAGAGGGCTTTTTGTCAGATGCGGATCGCGATATTCTCGGAGGTATGGATATAGATCTTGCTCCCAAGACTGCCCTGAAAATGGAAAAACAGTATAATAATGTCTATAAGACCTTAGCCGCCGTATCCGAAAGGCTGTATATAAGCTATCCCATACAGACATCGGACGGCAACGCGACAAGACGCGCCCAGACGGTCGCGGATATATGCGCCAAGCTGCCCGGCATCAAATACGAGAATGATATGGGCAAGGAAACGATGTATCTATCAACGCCTGCGGCAACGCTGCATAAGCTGCTGATAAGCCGCACGGAAAGTCCGCTTTGGAGCCACGCGAGGCGATGGTTTACGGAAAGAAGCGAATGGAAAGATCGGCTTGATGCAATAGAACGCGCAAGGGAAAAGTTCTCAAACCGCGAGATCGCCATAGACAGCGAGCTTGCACAAACGCTTTACAGCGGACAGATCCTCTACAGCCCCACGCATCTTAACACATACGCCAAATGCCCGTTCCGCAATTTTATGCAGTACGGGCTTGGCGCGAGGGAACGCGAGGAATACGAGCTGAAGGCGGCGGATACGGGAACATACGCGCATGATGTGATAAGACGGTTCTGCGAAAGAGTGGACGCGGAAAACAGCTGGGACTCGGTAACGGATGATGAATGCGAGCAATATATAGACGAGATAGTCCGCAAGACATCGGATAATATCATGCAGTCGGACATACGCGACAAGGAGCGTATAGCCGATGTGCTGCGGCGAACGGGCGCGGCGGCGTGCCGCGCGGCGAAAACGGTATGCCGTTCCGTCCGCGAAGGCAGCTTCAAACCGTATAAATACAAATAT
>CAJONM010000183.1 GCA_905235885.1 uncultured Clostridia bacterium | reverse complement strand
TGTGCGTTTCCGACCATAGGTCGGATATTTCGCACGGGCAATTAAATCATTTTTTACTTTATAAGAAAGCAATTTCTTATAAAGTAATAAAACAGGAGATTAAATTACATCTCCTGTTTTTTTCTTAGATTTCTTAGCTCTTTAAGCCGCGCCTTTATCTTTGCCTCGCTGCCGCGATCGGTGGGATTATAGTATTCCCGTCCGATAAGCGAATCGGGAAGGCACCTCATATCCGTCACCGCGCCCTCGTAGTCATGGGCGTACATATAGCCCTTGCCGTAGTCCAGCTCCTTCATAAGCGATGTCGGCGCGTTCCTTATATGCAGCGGAACAGGCTCTGAGATCTGCTCGAGCGCGTCCTTTTTCGCCGCGTTATACGCCATGTATACCGCGTTCGATTTCGGCACGATGGACATATACATGACCGCCTGGGCAAGATGAACGGTGCATTCGGGCATACCGATAAAATGGCACGCCTGATATGCCGCCACCGCCATTTCAAGCGCACGCGTATCGGCAAGTCCTATATCCTCGCTTGCAAACCGCACAACGCGCCTTGCCACATACAGGGGATCCTCCCCTGCCTCAAGCATCCGCGCAAGCCAATATACGGCGGCGTCAGGGTCGGAATTTCGCATTGATTTATGAAGGGCAGATATGAGATTATAATGCTCCTCTCCCTTTTTATCGTAAAGAAGCGATTTTTTCTGCGTTATCTGCTCCAATATCTCATACGAAATATTTACAGTCCCGTCAGCGGCTATGTCGCCGTTTAAGATGACCATTTCAAGCGTTGACAGCGCTACACGCGCGTCGCCGTTTGAAAATCGGGCGATCATTGCCGTCATATCGGGAGCAATATTTATCTTCTGCGCGCCGAAGCCGCGCTCATCCTGTATCGCGCGCTCCAAAAGCGCGATCATATCCGCCTCGCCCAGCGATTCAAGAACAAATACCTTGCACCGCGACAGGAGAGCGCTGTTTATCTCAAAGGACGGGTTCTCTGTCGTCGCGCCGATAAGGACTATGCTCCCACGCTCGACAAACGGCAGAAAAGCATCCTGCTGTGCCTTGTTAAAGCGATGTATCTCATCAACAAACACTATAGTTTTATCGCCGTATAGCGCGTTGCTCTCCGCCTTCTGCATGACTTGGCGGATCTCCTTTATTCCGCTCGTAACAGCCGAAAACTCTATAAATTCCGCCTTTGTCGTATTGGCTATGATCTGCGCGAGAGTGGTTTTCCCCACTCCCGGCGGACCCCAGAATATCATAGATGAAACGCTGTCCTGCTCTATCATGCGGCGAAGCACCTTGCCCTGTCCCAAAAGGTGCGCCTGTCCGAAATACTCATCAAGACTCGTCGGGCGCAGTCTGTCCGCAAGCGGCTTTGATATGTTCCGCTCAAAAAAGTTCATTTGCTCCATTGCCGCGATACACCTGCTCCCATCTCAATTATAATCGGCGATCAATCCTTAGGTACGGTCGCCCAATCGGCATCGAATTGCGCTATGCCCTTATCCGTAAGCGGATGGTTGAGCATCTGCATTATTACCTTATACGGAACCGTTGCAATATCACAGCCTATACGCGCCGCCTCTATCACATGGATCGGGTTACGGACGGACGCTGCGATTATCTCCGTATTTATAGCCGGATCGGCATCGAATACATCAACGATCTCCTCGATAAGAGCCATGCCGTTTGTGCCTATATCGTCAAGTCTGCCGAGGAACGGGCTTACATATGTCGCGCCTGCCTTTGCCGCAAGCAGTGCCTGCGCGGCGGAGAATATAAGCGTTACATTTGTCTTTATTCCAAGCTCGGTAAGCTTTTTGCACGCCATAAGACCTTCCTTATTAAACGGTATCTTTATTATGATATTTTTGTGGATCGCCGCAAGGGGCTTTGCCTGCTCTACCATTTCATCGGGATCCTTCGCCGTTACCTCCGCGCTTATGGGTCCGTCAACGATAGTAACGATTTCCTTTACAACATCCTCGAACTTTCTGCCCGATTTTGCGATAAGGGACGGGTTTGTCGTAACGCCGCATATAACTCCCATATCGTTTACTTCTCTTATCTCATCAACTATGGCTGTATCTATAAATAGCTTCATTTTCTGTTCCTCCTGTTTTTACTTCCACGGATTTTCCGTTGCATATTTTGCCGATTGCGGCTGATTGTAGCCTATTTCCTCAACGGGTACGCCGACATACTTAAATACCTCATAAAGAGCCTTCGCATGGTGTCCGAACGCTACCGCGCCATGATGCGGAAAGTTCTTTTCTATAAGCACATGGCGGTAAAATCTTCCCATCTCAGGTATCGCGAATACGCCTATTGAACCGAATGAGCGTGTTGCCACCGGCAGTACCTCGCCGTTTGCGATATAGCCGCGCAGCTTCGCGTCGGATGTGCTTTGGAGTCTGAAGAAGGTTATATCGCCCGGAGCGATGTCGCCCTCAAGCGTGCCGTTTGTTACCTCTATCGGCAGCGAACGCGCCATTATCTTCTGATACTTCATCGAGCATGCCGCAAGCTTGCTTGAGCAGGTATTGCCGCAATGGAAGCCCATAAATGTGTCATGATGCGTGTAATCGAATTTGCCCTTTATCTCGGACTCATACATATCCTTGGGAACAGAGTTGTTTATGTCAAGGAGCGTTACGGCGTCCTCTGATACGCATACACCGATGTATTCGGACAACGCGCCGTAAATATCAACCTCGCACGATACGGGTATGCCTTTGCCCGTAAGACGCGAATTTACATAGCACGGAACAAATCCGAACTGCGTATGGAACGCCGGCCAGCATTTGCCCGCTATAGCTACATATTCCTTTGAACCCTTGTGCGCCTCTACCCAGTCCAGCAGCGTCAGCTCATACTGAGCCAGCTTTGCAAGTATCTCCGGCTTCTTGTTGCCGGCGCCAAGCTCGGCTTCCATATCGGCGACAACATCGTGGATCCTCTTGTCGCCTTCGTGAGCGTTAAAGCTCTCGAACAGGTCAAGCTCGGAGTTTTCCTCTATCTCCACGCCAAGCTGATACAGCTGATATATCGGAGCATTGCATGCAAGGAAATTCAACGGACGCGGTCCGAACGATATGAGCTTGAGGCTTCTGAGGCCTATTACCGCTCTTGCTATCGGCAGGAACTCGTTTATCATATCGGCGCATTCCTCAGCATCGCCTACGGGATATTCGGGTATGTACGCCTTTACGCCGCGCAGCTTCAGATTATAGCTGGCATTGAGCATACCGCAATACGCGTCGCCGCGATCGTCAGAAAGCATACCGACATTTTCTTCCGCAGCCGCCACGAACATTTTCGGGCCGTCAAATTGCTGAGCAAGCATCGTTTCGGATATTTCAGGACCGAAATTGCCTAAATATACGCACAGCGCGTTGCAGCCTGCCGCCTTTATATCGGCAAGCGCCTGCTGCATATGTATCTCACTCTCAACTATACATACGGGACATTCATAAATATCGGACGCATCGTATTTTTTTGAATATGCTTCTATAAGCGCCTTCCGTCTGTTGACCGAAAGACTTTCGGGGAAACAGTCGCGGCTGACCGCAACTATACCGATCTTTACCTTTGGAATGTTTTTCATATTGTTCCTCCTTGTTTTATTTCATAATATATATCAATTATACTCTAATACGCTGTTGTTTGTCAAGCAAAATTTAGAAAAGCTATCCCTTTTTACGGCTGTGGGACAATGTCTATCGTCCACTCAAATTCCTTTTCTATCTTTTCGCGGTCCGATAGCTCCGGTCCGCAGCTGTTGGAGCCTATGCCAGCCTGTCTGTAGTCAACGCACAGCACCGTCATGCCGCATTTTTCCAGCTCATAATTATGCGCCGCGAGCTCCAGCTCCTCGGCGGTGTATTCGGACGCGTTGAATGAAAACGAGCTTCCGTATATCTGAAGCTTGCTCTCCGTTGCAGACAGCGAAAGATATTTACAGCCGAAACGGCTTCCGTTCTCCTGCGGCTTTATATAATCCTCGCCCATATCCGATACGGCGGAGCGGAATAATCCCACATATGACGCCAGATGTTTATCCGAATAGCTCTCGCGCGGTCCGAATCCGTAGTATGCCACATCATCATATTCGCGCGGCAGGAATGCGCGTATGCCGAAGCGCGGCAGGAACGGCATATCAAAATACGGTTCGTTGTCATTTAATCGCGCTCTGACAGACAGCCGTAAGCCGCCGTCGCTTTTGACAGTCCATACGACATCGGCACGGACGATCGAGCGCATCGCGTTAGCCGTAATGTTTATCGTCGAGCGGAGCGTAACGCAGCCGTCCGTCTCCGTTTCCGTTCCGTATGCGCGCGCATATGCCCTGTTATAGCCTGCATCGTACCAACGGTGCTTGATGTTTCTGTCGTTGTCCGTAGGCGCGCGCCATATGTTCCATTCCATCGGCTTAGCGAGTATTTCCCGTCCGTTGTGAGAAAGACGCTTAAATATTGCCGTTTTCTTATCATAGACATATATAAAGCTATCGCCCCTGATCTCTATCTCCGTATCGGTTTCCGAAACGGTGGGCGCACCTCCCTCGCAATGCGGTACGGCAAACGGCTCGCCGCCGTAAAGCTTTATCTGATCAAAGCCTGCCTCTGCTGCGTTGTTGTCCGTATATATAAACCGAATGTAGCACTCGCCATCGCGCCGCTCAAATTCGGGCATCGGCATAACGCATCTGCCGCGCGGCGGCGTCGGCGCAAGTCCGATCTCTCCCCGATCGGTGATGATGCCGTTATGCGCCACCTCATATCTTACGGTGTACAGCGCGGATATATCCGAAAAATCAAGACGGTTTTCAAATACGACAGTATCACCCTCTGCCGTTGCGCGTATGGGGCGTATGGCGTTTTTATATTCCGCCAGTCCCGTATGCGGCGTTCTGTCGGGGAATACAACGCCGTCACAGCAGAAGTTTCCGTCATGGAGATCCTCGCCGAAATCGCCGCCGTACCAATACACCGCCTTTCCGTTGCTCTCGCCCATATATATCGCATGGTCACACCATTCCCATATGAACGCGCCGACAAATCCGTCGTATTTGTCCATGAGGTCGGTATAATCCGTTATCGAGCCGGGGCCGTTACCCATCGCGTGAATAAATTCGCACATCATATACGGATTTTTCGCGCCGCTTGTCAAATATTTCTCCACCTGTTCGGGTGAGGCGTACATGGTGCTTTCAAGATCAAGCATGGATGTGTCGTTCTCATATCCGAACGATGTATATGTGCTTTCATAATGCGTCGGACGCGACGGGTCGTATGCCTTTACCCATCTTCCGGCATTTTCTATATTCGCGCCGTAGCCTGCCTCATTGCCCAGTGACCAGATGATAACGCTGGGACGGTTTTTGTCGCGCATGACATTCAGCCTTGAGCGGTCGAGGATCGCCTCGGCAAAACGCTCGTCCTGCTGCAAATGTCCGAAGCTTACCTCCTGACTGCCGCCGTAATACCTGCATACTCCGTGCGTTTCCAGATCCGCCTCCGCGCACACATAAAAGCCCATCTCGTCGCACAGCTCCGTAAACCACGGTGAGTTCGGATAATGGCTCGTTCTGACGGCATTTATATTGCTTTTCTTCATAAGCCGCAGATCGGTCAAAGCCTGCTCGCGCGATATTGTATAGCCCGTTCTCGGATCGCTGTCGTGGCGGTTCGCGCCCTTGAGCTTGAATTTCTGTCCGTTAAGGAGCATAACGCCGTCCTTTATCGTTATCTCGCGTATGCCGACGCGCTGCATGATATATTCACCGCCGTAGTTTATGATAAGAGTGTACAAATACGGTGTTTCCGCCGTCCACAGCTTCGGGTCGGTTATCTTTATTTCCGCCGTTTTGCCCTGTGCCGCGCCGATCTTCGTATCGCCGTCATAAAGCGTGTATTCCGCCGCGCGGTCACAGTCTATCCGCACAGTGCCGTCCGTTGCGGTATGTATGAAGAAATCGGATATGTGTTCGCTATCGCGGACAAGGATATACACATCCCTGAAAATACCGCTCATACGGAATTTATCCTGCGCTTCAAGATAGCTGCCGTCACACCATTTCATAACAAGCGCGTTTATTGTGTTTTTTCCGCTGTGTATGAGGTCGGTTATGTCAAATTCGCTCGTTGAGTGCGATACCTGACTGTAGCCGGCAAGCCTGCCGTTTATCCACAGATAAAAGCATGAATCCACACCCTCAAAGTTGATATAGTACCGCTTTTGCGCCGACTTATCAAGCTCTATCTCGCGCTCGTACATACCGCATGGCGTATCGAGCGGCACATACGGCGGATCGAACGGGAAGGGATACGACGCGTTTACATATTGGTGTCTGTCATACCCCTTGCACTGCCAGCATGACGGTACGGGGATCGTGTCGGTATACTTTATCTCTCCAAGCTCCTCAAGATCGTACACGCTGCCGCTGTATTTGAATTTCCATGTCCCGTTAAGAGAAATGAATCTGTCCGACTGCTCGCGGCACAGTGACCGCGCTTCACCTGCGGACGAGAACGGGATATAGTACGCGCGCGGAGCCTCGCAACCTATGTGCAGCGCCGTCGGGTTTTCGTGATAATTTATGATTTTCATAAGATAATGCTCCTGTTGTGTTTTTCTGTAACAATACGGGAAAAGTCAGCGGGGGCATCTGCCGTATGTCCTCGTTATGTCGGCGATCCGCGCGGCAAGCTCAGGCGTGTACGCGCCGCGCTTCATTCGCCATTGCCAGTTTCCGCTCGGTGCGCCGGGCGTGTTCATGCGCGAGTCGCTGCCAAGCTCCAGATAATCCTGCATCTGGACTATGAGCGTATCGCCCACGCTTGCGAACGCGCACCTTATAAAGCTCCATATAAATTCGCTTGCGCCTGTTCCGTCATAGTTTATAAACTTACTGCAAAATTCGTATGTGTCGCGATCGATTTCGTCCAGCCAGCCCTTTATCGTGGCGTTGTCGTGCGTGCCGATATATACGACGCAGTTCTTATCGTATGTATACGGCAGATAGTTGCTCTCCTCACGCGGATCGAACGCAAATTCCAGCACCTTCATGCCCGGGAACCCCGTCTCGGACAGCATCGCTATTACAGACGGCGTTAAAAAGCCCAGATCCTCCGCGATTATGGGCAGTCTGCCCAGATGCGACTCGACAAATCTGAAAAACTCTATGCCCGGTCCGTTGTGCCATTGTCCATGCTCGGCGGTAGAGTCCTGCGCCGGTATTGAATAATAGCTGTCAAAGCCGCGGAAATGGTCGATACGGACTATATCATAAAGCTGCGCCGCGCCGCGAAAACGGTCGAGCCACCAGCCGTAACCCGTTTCGCGGTGTCTCTGCCAGTTGTATATCGGGTTGCCCCAAAGCTGCCCCGTCGGTGAAAACGCGTCCGGCGGACAACCGGCTACGGTTTTCGGATTAAGATCTCCGTCAAGCTCGAACAGATCCGGATGCACCCATACGGGCGCGCTGTCAAGCGCGACATATATCGGGATGTCGCCGATTATCTGAATGCCCTTGCCGTTGGCATATTCCTTGAGTGCCTGCCACTGCTCGAAAAATTTGTACTGTACAAATTCCCAGAACTCCACTTCGTCCGCGTTCGACTCCTTGAAAAGCCACAGGCTGTGCGGATCGCGCCGCTTCAGTCCTTCGTCCCATTCAAGCCATGACTTTCCGCCGTGCGCGTTCTTTATCGCCATAAACAGCGCATAGTTTGAGATCCATATATCGTTCTTGTCGAGAAATTGATAAAACGGCTGTCTGTCGCCTGTTTTCCTGAAATTCTCATACGCGCGGCGCAAAACGGGAAATCTGCCCTCATACAGCTTGCCGTAGTCGGTGCGCTCCTCGTCGTCACCCCAATCGATCCCCTCGAGATCACTCCTTTCCAGAAGCCCGTCCTCAACGAGCATATCCGGATCAATAAAATACGGATTTCCCGCGTGCGTTGAATACGACTGATACGGCGAGTCGCCGTAGCTTGTCGGGCCTATAGGCATTATCTGCCAATATGTCTGCTTTGCCTCCGCAAGAAAATCCACAAATCTATACGCCTCTCTGCCCATTGTGCCGATACCGTGATCCGACGGCAGCGAGGATATGTGCATAAGTATTCCGCTCGCTCTCATGTCTGTCATTATCTCCTTTCGCAATTACACTAATTATATCATATATTAAAAATATGTCAATAAATTGTGAAAAAATTAAAATTCCACTTGATTTTTCTCGTTCGCTGTGATAGTATATACGGGATCGAGGGTATAATATTCTTATACCAATACTATTGAAAGGTGATACATGATGAAAAAGATAATCGCATTATTCATAACAGCCGCGCTTGCGGTTTCAATGACCGCCTGCAACAACAAAAACGCCACACAGGCGGATATGGACAAGCTTAAGGGAGAAACGCTCTCATCCGTATCGGAAACATCTACAAATACGGACGGCGAAAAGACAGACAAGGCTGAGGCGCAGATAGGCAATTTTGAGGTCGCCATAGAGGACGCCAAGCTCATAGCAGGCGAGGACGGACAGTCGAATATAATCGTTATTTCCTACCGCTTCAAGAACAAGACCGATCACGAAAAGAGCTTTGACGGCATCTTTGCCGAGTCGGTAACGCAGCAGGGACATGACCTTACAGGCGCACCTCCCGTAGCCGCTGATGGGTTTGATCCGCTTTCGGCAACAACGCTTATCGGCAAGGGCGATACGGCGATAGCGCAAAAGGCGTACAAGCTTCGCGACAACGAAACGGATGTTACCGTAAGCGTATACAAATACGGCGAGCCTGAAACGGGCATGATCACAAAGACTTTCAGCATAGCACAATAAAAAAATCGGAGCGTCATCGCTCCTATTTTTTTATGATATATAATATAAAACCTGTTTTGTATTACAGCCCCTTTTTCTTGAATGTAAATATCTTCATTATAACAAATGTCAACGGTACGCCTATGAGAGCGGCAAGCGCGTATGCTATGACGGCAGGCGCATTCGTAAATCTGTCAAACAGCCACACCATCGAGGTCTGTATACAGAAATTCGGGATATATGATATAAAGAATTTGAAGAATTTTATTACGCTGAGCGTATCGTCTTTAAATGTTACCTTACTGTTTAATATATAGCCGAGCACATTCGCGGTCACATATCCCGGCACGAACGCGACAGTAGTATTGTTTATAAACATCGAATATATCGTTGAAAATACCACATTTGCGCCGGTGTTTATCGCGCCGACTATGATAAATACGAGAAACTGCGGCGCAAGAAACATAGTCTTCAGCTTCTCGCCCGTCGTTTCCTTGTACGCGTCCCAGTCTGTAAGCTCGCCGCCGCGCGCGATATATGCTCTGTCGGCGATCGAGGCGAGCGGCTGATCGCTTTTGCTG
>CAJONM010000182.1 GCA_905235885.1 uncultured Clostridia bacterium | reverse complement strand
TATAACATAAAACAACGAAAAAAGCAAGATTTTTTCGATATGTATGTAAAATGTAATATTATTGTAACAGAAAAAACAGTCTGCCGCGGCAGACTGCTATGATCCAATAATAATCAAACGGCGCGCTGTACCTTTCCCGAACGCAGGCAGCGTGTACAAACATGAACCGACTTCGGAGTACCGTTTACGATCGCCTTGACCTTTACCACATTCGGCTTCCATGTCCTGTTCGAGCGTCTGTGTGAGTGCGAAACCTTTATGCCAAAGCTTACGCCCTTGCCGCATATATCACATTTAGCCATTAATAACACCTCCCATAACAGCATTAAAAAACATCGTAAGCTATTTTAACACATTTATATTTGTTTTGCAAGTGGTTTGTCAAATTTTTTTGTTTTTTTTTCATATTAATTTAAAATACATATATTTCCGGCGGATTTATTGTTTATTTATTACATAATATTGACCAAATAAATATTGAAATTGAGGAAAGAATATGCTATAATGATTTAAGGATAAAACCGATCATGCAGTAATACAAATGGAGGCACGAGCCGTTATGGATACAACACCAAGATTACCGGTAAATAAATTAATAGAATATTTTCAGCTTGAGGCGCTTTATGAGCCGAAGGATATGGAGTCGGTGTATATAACGACATCGGACATCAACCGCCCCGGACTTCAGATGGTCGGCTTTTCGATGCATTTTGACAATAACCGCATACAGATAATGGGAAAGGTCGAGTTCACATTTTTGGAGCAGTTCTCCGCGGAGGAGCGCGAGGAGAAGCTTGAAAACTACTTTAAGCTCGGCTTCAAAGTTCTCGTGATAACGCGCGGCTTGCAGGTGTTTCCGGAAATGATAGAGCTTGCGGATAAATATCAGATAGCGCTGCTGCGCTCAGAGCATATGACCTCGCATTTTATGAGTATGGTCATACGGTATCTCAATGTCCAGCTCGCACCATGCAAGACCCGTCACGGTGTTTTGTGCGAGATATACGGCGAGGGGATACTGATAATGGGCGAGAGCGGCGTCGGCAAGAGCGAGGCGGCGATAGAGCTTGTAAAGCGCGGCCACAGGCTTGTTGCCGATGACGCGGTGGAAATAAAAAAAATATCCGACTCTGCTCTTATAGGTCACGCGCCGGATATAATCCGCCATTTCGTGGAGGTGCGCGGTATCGGGATAATCGATGTTAAGGAAATATTCGGTATGGGCGCGATAAAGGAAGAGCAGCAGATAGATATGGTCATACACCTTGAGCCATGGGATATGAATAAGCAATATGACAGGCTGGGGATGATAGACGAATATACCAATATTATGGGTATAAACATACCGTCCATAACGATACCCGTAAAGCTTGGCAGAAACATAGCCGTCATAGTCGAGGTCGCGGCGATGAACAACAGACAGAAGAAAATGGGATATAACGCCGCCGTCGAGCTGAACAAGCGGCTTATGAGTCAGATGGAGGAGCAGCTCAATCTACAGTGATAATGCGGAGGGATTATGACAGCAGATATATTTAAAGAGATAACGCCCGATATAAAGCTCAACGAGCCTATGAGCAGGCATACATCGTTTCGCATAGGCGGCGCGGCCGATATGTTCGCAACCGTAAGAAGCGCGGCGGAGGCGGCGGAGCTTATAAGGGCGGCGCACCGCACCCGCACGCCGTTTATCGTCTTGGGTAACGGCTCGAATATCCTTGTCGGTGACGGCGGTGTGCGCGGACTTGTAATACAGATCGGGATAACCGATATTGAAGTAAACGGAACGGAGATATATGCCGGCGCGGGAGCGATGATGTCGAAGATCGCGGCGGAAGCGGCAAAAAATGCGCTGAGCGGATTTGAGCCGCTGTCGGGTATTCCCGGAACGCTCGGCGGCTGCATATATATGAACGCCGGAGCATACGGCGGCGAGATAAAAAACGCCGTTAAAAGCGTGGAGTATCTTGACGATAACGGGCAGCTGCATACCGTCACCGCAAACGAATGCCTGTTCGGGTACCGAAGCAGCATATTTACCGATGGCGGAAAATACATCACATCGGCTGTGCTGCATCTTGAAAAGGGCAGTGAAGATGACATACGCGCCGAAATGGCGGATTACAATTTGCGGCGCACGAGCAAGCAGCCGCTGTCGCTGCCGTCGGCAGGCAGCGTTTTTAAACGCCCTGAGGGCAGCTTTGCCGGCAAGCTTATCGAGGATGCCGGACTCAAAGGCTGTGCGATAGGCGGAGCGCAGGTAAGCGAGCTGCACGCCGGATTTATCGTAAACCGCGGCGCAGCGACAGCCAAAGATGTGCGCGATTTGATAGAGCATATACAAAACGAGGTAAAAAAGCAATTCGGCATACAATTGCAGCCTGAAATAAAAATGATAGGCGAGGATTAAAAAAGCAAGATACGGCGGAAAGGAGAGAAATATGGATTTTACTATTCTTACGGGAATGTCCGGATCGGGCAAAACGAAGGCGATACAGTTCTTTGAAGATATGAACTATTTTTGTATCGACAATATGCCTCCGGCTCTTATTCCGATGCTTGCAAATATGCTTGGAACGGTAAAGGATAAATTCCGCAATGTCGCGCTCGTTGTCGATATACGCGTGGGCGATATGATAAATGAGCTGCTCGGACAGATAGACGAGCTGAAAATGGTATATGATGTACGCCTGATATTTCTTGACGCCGATGACGATACGCTTGTCCGCCGATATAAGGAGACGCGCAGAAGCCATCCTCTGAACAATCCAAAGGGGTTATTGGCGTCGATAAAGGAGGAGCGCAGAATCACGCAAAAGCTCAGAGACGCGGCGGATTATGTAATAGATACATCGCGTTTTACGACAAAGCAGCTTCATGACAGATTTATGGACATATATAATATACAGTCCAACGCGGCGTTTGAGGTCATGACGGTATCGTTCGGATTTAAGCATGGCATACCGGCGGACGCGGACCTTGTTTTTGATGTGCGGTGCTTCCCGAACCCGTTTTATATCTCGGAGCTGAAGCATAAAACCGGTAATGACGAAGAGGTGCGCGATTTTGTAATGAGCTCAAAGGCGGCGCAAACCTTTTTTGAAAAGCTTGTGGATATGGTCGAGTATCTCATTCCGCTGTATATAGAAGAAGGCAAAAAGTCGCTTGTAATAGCCACAGGCTGTACGGGCGGTCATCACAGGAGCGTGACCTTTGCAAATCTTCTTGCACAGAGGCTTGCCGATAACGGCTACAATGTGGCAACGGAGCACAGAGATATAAACATATAAAACGGCAATCATACCGATATTTGAGTTGAGGTGATGGCAAATGTCATTTTCAGCTGACATAAAGCGCGCGATCTGTAAAACAGAATATGAATGTTCCGGCTGCCGCCGAGCGGAGCTTGCCGGATTTTTCGTTTTTTCCGATAAGATAAAAAGGGAGCGGATAAGCCTTGGCATATCAGCCCCCGATACAGCCGCGAGGGTTGTAGAGTCGCTGTCGGAGGAGCTTGGGATAGCGCCGGAAAAGGACGGGCGGCAGCTTGTGATAACGGGCGCGGCGGCGGAGCGTATGCGCGCGTCGGTCACAGATGACGATGTTATAAATAAATGCTGCGCCGTTTCGTATATACGCGGAGCGTTTTTAAGCAGCGGCTCGGTAAGCGATCCGCAAAAGGAATATCATCTTGAATTCAGCACCGTATCGGGCGATGAGGCGGCATATCTCGTAACGCTGCTTACAAAGATAGGCTTTAAGCCGAAACGCACGCGGCGCAAAGGCAGAGAGCTTATATATATAAAGGAAAGCGCACAGATAGCCGAGCTTATAGGCTATATGAGCGGCGGACGGGCAGGTCTTGAGATATTCTCGATACTGATAGAAAAAGATATGAAAAGCTCCGCGCAGCGGCAGGTCAATTGCGACAGCGCGAACCTGAACAAGCAGGCGAGAGCGAGCGCGGCGCAGATCGCGGCGATAAAAAAGATAAAAGCGGCACACAAATGGCATAAGCTGCCGCAGTCTCTGAGGGATATAGGCGAGCTACGGCTCAGATACCCCGATGAGAGCATAGAAGCACTGGGCAAGGTGGCGACGCCGCCCATAGGCAAATCGGGCGTAAATCATAGATTTCAGCGTATAATCGCGTACGCCGACGCGCTTAATTAGCGATACCGTAAGATAAGGAGAGAGGGAAATGACATTCTGCCATTTGCACACGCATACGGAATACAGTCTGCTTGACGGCGAGGCGAGCATAAAAAAGCTTGTAGCGCGCGTCAAGGAGCTTGGCATGGACTGCTGCGCGATAACCGATCATGGGATGATGTACGGCGTTGTGGATTTTTACCGCGAATGCAAGAGCAGCGGCATAAAGCCGATAATAGGCTGTGAGGTATATGTCGCGCCGGGGTCGAGATTTAACAAGGTGCATGGCATAGACAATAAATATTCCCACCTTATTCTGCTTGCGGAAAATGAAACGGGCTATAAAAATCTCATATATCTTGTCAGCATGGGCTGCATTGACGGATATTACTATAAGCCCAGAGTGGACAAGGAGCTTTTACGAGAGCATTCCGAGGGACTTATAGCGTTGAGCGCGTGTCTTGCCGGAGAGGTGCCGCGGCATTTGGCGGAGAACGATTATGACGCAGCAAAACAAGCGGCTCTGGAGCATATAGAGATATTCGGCAAGGACAATTATTTTATAGAGCTTCAGGATCACGGGCTGCCGGAGCAGAAGCTTATACTGCCGCGGCTTATAGACCTTGCGCGTGAGCTTGGGCTTGGGCTTGTAGCGACAAACGACATACATTATCTGTCGAAGGAAGACGCGTTTTATCAGGATGTACTCATGTGCATCCAAATGGAAAAAACGGTTGACGATACGGACAGGATGCGTTTTGAGACGAATGAATTTTATATTAAATCGGAAGAAGAAATGCGGAGCCTGTTCGACTATGTGCCGGAGGCGATAGAAAACACATCAAAGATAGCCCAGCGCTGCAATGTTGATTTTGACTTTACATCAAGGCATCTTCCGAAATTTGATGTGCCGGACGGCAAGGATGTTTTTGAATACCTGCGCGAGCTTTGCGCGGACGGGCTGAAGGAGCGCTACGGCAACCCCGGTAAGGAGCTTTGGGACAGGCTTGATTATGAGCTTGGCGTTATCAGAAAGATGGGTTTTATCGACTATTTTCTCATCGTCAGGGATTTCATACATTTCGCAAAAACGAGCGGCATCCCCGTCGGACCCGGCAGAGGCAGCGCCGCCGGCAGCATAGTATCATACACGCTGGGGATAACCGATATAGATCCTATAAAATACGGACTTATATTCGAGCGTTTCCTTAACCCGGAGCGCGTGAGTATGCCCGATATAGATATAGATTTTGCGCCGGAGGGACGCCAGCGCGTGATCGAGTATGTCGTATCGAAATACGGCGCGGAAAATGTCGCGCAGATAGTCACATTCGGAACAATGAAGGCGAAGCTTGCGATCCGCGATGTGGCAAGGGCGCTTGCGATCCCTTATGCCGACGCGGACAGAGTGGCAAAGCTCGTCCCGACGGATCTTAACACAACGATAGACAGCGCGCTTGAAAAAGCGCCGGAGCTGCGTGCGCTGTATGAAAGCGACGAAACGGTAAAGAGGCTTATTGACACCTCGCGTGTCCTTGAGGGACTGCCGCGCCATGCGTCCACGCACGCGGCAGGCGTTGTCATAACGGGCGAGCCGATAGTAAGCTATGTGCCGCTTATGGTCAATAAGGATAATTTCATAACAACGCAGTTCCCGAAAGATACGGTCGAAAGCTTAGGACTGCTCAAAATGGATTTTCTGGGTCTGAGAAACCTTACCGTAATAGAGAGCGCTCAAAGGATAATAAAGGACACAAGAGGGATAGAGGTCGATTTTAACAAGATAGGCTACAATGAAAAAGAGGTATTTGATCTCATTTCATCGGGCAATACCGACGGTGTGTTCCAGATGGAAAGCGCCGGTATGCAGTCATTTATGACCGAGCTTCAGCCCGATACGCTTGAGGACATAATAGCCGGTATCGCACTGTATCGTCCGGGGCCGATGGATCAGATACCGCGGTATATCCATAACAAGAGAAATCCGCAGGATGTCGTATATAAGCATCCGAAGCTGGAGCCGATACTGAATGTAACATACGGCTGCATGGTCTATCAGGAGCAGGTGCTGGAGATAGTCCGTTCTCTTGCCGGATATTCCTTGGGCAAGGCGGATCAGCTGCGCCGCACCATCTCAAAGAAAAAGGCGGAGCAGATGAAGGCGGAGCGCAGGAATTTCATATACGGCAATCCCGATGACGGCATACCCGGCTGCATAAACAGCGGTATCGACGAGGCAACGGCTATCGCGATATTCAATGAAATAAACGATTTTGCCAACTATGCGTTCAATAAATCGCACGCGGCGGCATATGCGTTCGTTGCGTATCAAACCGCGTATTTAAAAGCTTTTTACCCTGTTGAATATATGGCGGCGCTCATATCCACAATAGATGATACGGATAAGATAAACCACTATATCGCCAACTGCAAGCAAATGGGAATAGATCGTCTGCCGCCCGATGTAAACAAAAGCCGACGCGGATTTACGGTCGAGGACGGGAAGATAAGGTTCGGACTTTCCGCGGTCAAAAATGTCGGGAGGTCGTTTATTGACTATCTTACAGCCGAGCGCGACAGTGGGGGAGAGTTCAGGAGCTTTTCCGATTTTGCCGACAGAATGGCGGGGCAGGATATGAACAAGCGTGCCGTTGAGGGGCTTATATGCTGCGGTGCATTCGATTCGATGGGAATAAAGCGGTCACAGCTCATGGCTGTTTATGAGGAGGTCCTGCAAGGCTCCTCCGACAGACTCAGCAAGACCATATCGGGGCAGGTGTCATTATTTGACGATCTTGAGCAGGCGCCGGAGGTGTCGCTGCCGGATATAGATGAATTTCCAACACGCGATCTGCTGAGACTTGAAAAGCAGTCGATAGGCATGTACTTTTCGGGACATCCCATGGAGGAATATGTAGACAGGCTCAAAGCTGTCACATCAAACAATATAATGCAGCTTAATGAGAGCGTTATAAAGAATGAGGACGGAACATACCGGTCGGCACACAACGGCTTAAATGACGGCGACAGCGTCGTTATAGGATGCGTCATAGAGGGGCGTAAGAACAAAACGACAAAAAACAAATCGCAGATGGCATTCCTTACGCTTGAGGACGCGTTCGGCGCGATAGAATGTATAGTGTTCCCGAAAATGCTTCAGAGATATTCGTCTTTATTGTATGAAGGCGCGACGGTCATGATATCGGGCACGCTCAGCATAAGAGAGGACGAGGAGCCGAAGCTTTTGCTCAACACCGTCGAGCCGCTTGAAGAGGCGGTGCGGCGCACGCAGAAGCCCAAGACGGAGATACTCTATATACGCGTTGCCGAAAACAGCGATGGACTGACCGAAAGGATCAGAGCGGCATTGGCACCGTTTTCGGGCGATGTTGAGGTAAGGATATTTTTTGCCGATACAAGAAAGGTAATGCGAGTGCCGCGCAATATGTATTTCAACGGCTCCGCCTCGGCGGTGCGCGAGCTAAGACGCGAATTCGGCGATGAAAATGTCAGTTTTAAAGCGTAAATAAAAATATTTACCCGATACGATGTAATTTATCTCAATTTATGCTTGCATTTTTTTAAAAAATGTTATATTATAATGTATTGGAAGTAAATTATGAACAGTTTGGAGAATATCATATGTGGACAGTTGTTTTTATGTCGCGCAGCAAGGAAAAAATAGACACCATGCTGGGCGTGCTTGAAAGCGGTAATATCCTGACGAGGATCCGTCAGGCAAACGAGGATGATTTCAGCGATGGAGCGGTATACGAGATATTGGTGCCGCATACCGAGCTTGAAAAGGCACAGGAAATGATTTTTGACGCAGAACTAAAATAAATTTTGGGGGAATCAGAAGTGACAAACAGAGAAATGAAATCGATAGGAGTTCTCACAAGCGGCGGCGACGCGCCGGGTATGAACGCGGCGATAAGAGCCGTTGTAAGAACAGGAACGTATTATGATATCAATGTCTGTGGCGTAAGGCGCGGCTATAACGGGCTTCTTCATGGTGAAATAAAGGAGATGCCGGCGCGTTCGGTATCAGAGATATTGCAGCGCGGCGGAACCTGTCTTATGACGGCGCGTTGTCTTGAATTCAAAACACCGGAGGGCATTGAAAAAGCTATCCATATCGCGAAGGTGTTCGGATTGGACGGGCTTATAGTAATAGGCGGCGACGGATCATTCAGAGGCGCACAGGCGCTCTCAAACGCCGGTTTGCCGACCATAGCCATGCCCGGCACGATAGATAACGATATAAGCTGCTCGGAATATACCGTCGGGTATGACACCTGCCTTAACACCGTAAAGGACGCGGTGGATAAAATAAGAGATACCGCCTCCAGCCATGAGCGCTGCTCTGTAATCGAGGTAATGGGACGCGCGGCAGGATATATCGCGCTCGAAGCGGCAATCGCCTGTGGCGCGGATGTTGTTTTGATACCTGAGAAGAAGTATGATTTCAGTGAGGATGTTTTAAGACCCATCCTTGAGGCCAAGACAAGAGGAAAGAAGCACTCCATAGTTATTGTCGCGGAGGGTATAGGCGGCGTTATCGAAATGGCAAAGGACATAGAAATGGCTACAGGCATAGAGTCCAGAGCCACTATACTCGGTCATGTTCAACGCGGCGGCTCGCCGACGGTGCGCGACAGAGTTATGGCAAGCCGCATGGGTTCAAGGTGCGTTGAGCTGCTCTTAGAGGGCAAGCAGAACAGGATAGTATGCGTCAGAGACGGCAAAATAACCGATGTTGACATAAACGAAGGTCTTAATATGACAAAACAGATACCCGAGGATATGATAAAGTTAGCCGAAAAGCTGGCGATATAAATATAAATAAATAATAGCGGAGGTGGCGACTTTGAGACGGACAAAAATCATATGCACGATAGGTCCGGCAACGGACAGCGAGGATATGCTCCGCGAGCTTATGCTTGCGGGAATGAATGTTGCAAGAATAAATTTTTCGCATGGCTCATATGAGTCGGCGAAAATTATGGTTGACAAAATAAAGAAGGTCCGCGCCGAGCTTGATATGCCTGTAGCGATCCTGCTCGACACAAAGGGCCCGGAGATCCGCTTAAAGAAATTCAGGGACGGAAAAGTTCAGCTTAAAAAGGGACAGACCTTCACTCTTTGCTCCAATGATGTCGAGGGTGACGAAAATCATGTGTCGATAACATATAAAGAGCTTCAAAGCGATGTGCATATCGGCTCAAGAATACTTATCGATGACGGGCTTATAGAGCTTAAAGTAACGGCTATCGAGCAGGGCAACATAGTCTGCACCGTATGTAACGGCGGCGCGGTGTCCGATAACAAGGGCGTAAATGTTCCGAATATCGAGCTGTCCCTGCCGTATGTCAGCGAAAAGGACAGGAATGATATTCTGTTCGGCATAGAGCAGGACTTTGACTTTATTGCCGCGTCGTTTTGCCGCACCGGCGAGGATGCGCTTGCGATAAAGCAGATATTGGAGCGCAACGGCGGAAGGAGCATAAAGCTGATCGCCAAGATAGAAAATGCGCAGGGCGTAAACAACATAGACGAAATACTCAATATTGCCGACGGCATCATGGTCGCAAGAGGCGATATGGGCGTTGAGATAGATATGCAGTATCTGCCCGTCATTCAGAAGGAGCTTATCAAGAAAACATATAATGTGGGCAAGATCGTCATAACAGCGACGCAGATGCTCGACTCGATGATGCGTAATCCGCGCCCGACGCGCGCGGAGGTAAGCGATGTTGCGAACGCCATATATGACGGCACATCCGCGATAATGCTTTCGGGTGAAACGGCAATGGGTCAATACCCGATACAATCGGTAAAGACTATGGCGTCTATCGCAGAATGCGCGGAAAATGATATAGATTATGTCCGCAGGCTCAAGATGATGGACTTTGCAAGCGGCTTTGATGTGACTAACGCCATTTCCCACGCCACCTGCACAACGGCGCACGATCTGGGTGCGGCGGCCATAATAGCGCTTACATATTC
>CAJONM010000181.1 GCA_905235885.1 uncultured Clostridia bacterium | reverse complement strand
GACGCGGATGAGCTTTACGGTACAGACAGACTGAATGACTTTTTAGACAACGCGCCCGACCGCGGCGGAAAAACGATTCTGCCCGAGTTAAAGCGGAGCGTGGACGAGTTTGCCGACGGAAGAGACCAGTTTGACGATATTACTATGATGATAATAAATATAAAATAAAGGAGTATTAAAAATGGAGATCAAAACAAGCAGAAACGGAAATGAATTTATAGTAGCACCGGAGGGTGAGGTAAACATTCTTACCGCGCCGCAGCTTGAGGAGACATTAAATGGCGGCATAGAGGGCATAGAGCTGCTTACGATTGATTTTAAAGGGTGCGATTATGTTTCGTCGGCAGGGCTTAGACTGCTGCTTGCGGTATTTAAGACCTTGAAAAAGAACAACGCAAGGATGCGTCTCATAAATGTAGGGCCGAATTTTAGCGAGGTCCTTGAAAACACAGGGCTTGACGCTGTTTTTGATATTGAATAAATATAAAGCCAAAGCGACGACGATTATCGGCAATACTTATGACAAAGAGATACTTGTAAACCTGCAAATATCGGGATCCAAGCTTTTTCGGTTTGGATCCCGATATATTTATACATTTAGCTGTGCAATTGTCACAATATAACGGTTTTCTTTTGAGGTTTTCATGTGAATGGTATATTAATTTAAAAAATATTTGATGTAACTATTGACATTACAACAGTGAGCTGTTATAATAACGACATCAGATGTAACAATAAACATTACATTAATAAATTTCAGGAGGATCAAAAAATGAAAAACACAGAGAAGGCGTTAGCACTTATCAACACATTTGCAAGCGGCGATACGGCAAAAGCAAGGGAGCTTTTAAGAGATGATTATATCCAGCACAACCTCGCGTATGGCACAGGGGCGGATGCATTTATCGGAAGTGTGTCATATCTTGCGTCGGCACCCGTTAAGACAACGGTAAATAACATAAGAGCATTTGAAGACGGTGACAAGGTGTTTTTGCAGACTGTCTACAACTTTGCAGGTGCAGGCGAGCAGGTAGCTTTTGATATATTCCGATTTGATGAAAACGGTAAGATTGCAGAGCATTGGGATAATATTGCGGACATAGCAGCGCCAAATCCGTCCGGTCACACACAGATCGACGGTACAACGGAAAAGAAGAATGTTGACAGGGAAGAGACACGAAGGATAGTTGCCGGATTTGTGGGTGATGTTCTCCGCGGTGAAAATCCGGATAAGCTTACATCATATTATGATGGAGATAAATATATTCAGCACAATACCAGCATTGCGGACGGTCTTTCAGGTCTTGGTGCTGCGCTTGCTGAGATGGCTGAGCAAGGCATAGCTATGGTTTATGATAAGACATGGTTTGTTCTTGCTGATGGAGATTATGCGCTTGCAGCAAGCTCCGGTTCATTTGGCGGCACTCCAACCACCTATTACGATTTGTTCCGTGTTGAAAACGGTAAGATAGCAGAGCATTGGGATGTGATGGAGACGCTCGCCGATAAGAAAACATGGCAGAATGAGAACGGCAAATTCTGAGATATGAGGGGCTGATACACAGCCCCTTAAATCATATCGGATGTAATTATTGACATTACAGCATGGGTGTGATATACTTCTCATATAGGAGCGTGATAGTTATGCAGATATCAAGCAGATTTACGATAGCGGTACATGTGTTTACATGTATAGATGTTTTTAAGGGTGACTATAAGATCACAAGTGACTTTCTTGCGTCAAGCGTGAATGTTAATCCGGTCGTGATACGCCGCATCATGCAGCAGCTAAAAACGGCGGGACTTATTGAAGTGCGACGCGGCACAGGCGGAATTGAGCCTACAAGACCGCTGGATGAGATCACTTTTTTTGATATTTACAAAGCAGTCGAATGCGTGGACAACGGTGAGCTGTTCCACTTTCATGAAGACCCAAATCCGCAGTGCCCTGTAGGCAGAAATATCCATGCCGCGCTTAATGGAAGACTGAACGAAGTACAGGAAGTAATGGAAAATGAAATGAAAAGGATCACGCTTAGGGAAGTAGTCTGTGCGACTAAGGAGCGTATATCGTCAGAAAATTGACAAACGCGTCAGAGACGGTACAGATCTGATAGAAGCAGAAGGAGAGAT
>CAJONM010000180.1 GCA_905235885.1 uncultured Clostridia bacterium | reverse complement strand
ACAAAAAGCTTGAGGACATATTCCCGTCCGTTCTGTCTGCCGGCGAATGCGGCGGCATTCTGACGGCTGATGGCGCGGCGTTCCTTGACGCAAGCGGGACTCTGAAGCCCGGCGCAAGGCTCTGTCCGCCGGAAGGCGATGCCGGAACGGGTATGACCGCCACAAACAGCGTACGAGTACGCACCGGTAACATTTCCGCCGGAACATCGGTATTTGCAATGATAGTTCTTGAAAAGGAGCTTGGCGCGGTGCATCCTGAGATAGATCTCGTAACGACGCCGTCGGGCGAGCTTGTGGGAATGGTGCATTGCAATAACTGCACATCCGATCTTAACGCATGGGTAAACTGCTTTAAGGGTTGCCTTGAGGCATACGGCACAGAGGTGAGCATGCCCAAGCTTTACGATACATTTTATTTTGAGGCCGTAAAGGGTGAGCCTGACTGCGGCAATATCCTGACATATAACTATGTGTCGGGCGAAAACATAACCGGCATGGAAATAGGCAGACCGCTCGTTGTAAGAACGCCCGAAAGCAAATTTGATTTCCCGAATTTTGCAAAGGCGACGCTGTATTCAACGCTCGCAACGCTCAAGCTCGGACTTGATATAATGCTGATCGAGGAGGGCGTGTCCATTGACAGCATCACAGGTCACGGCGGACTTTACAAAACACCGAGAGTGGGACAGCAGATAACCGCCAACGCGATAAACGCGCCCGTCACCGTTATGGAAACAGCCGGCGAGGGCGGAGCGTGGGGCATTGCGCTGCTTGCCGATTATATGATAAACAAAAAGGACGGACAGCCCTTGGACGATTATCTTGAAAACGAGGTTTTCCGCGACAGCAGGGGCATGACGATAGATCCGCAGCCTCATGAGGCGGAGGGCTTTAACATATTTACGAAGCGGTATAAAAAGGGACTGGCGATCGAAAGAGCGGCAGTACAGATAATGGAGTAGGAAAAAATATAAAGGAGTAGATAGAAGATGAATAATTTGGTTGAGCGGATAACAGAGATCAATGATGCCGTAAACGGAATCGTGTGGGGCTGGCCGGCGCTGATACTTCTGGCGTTTGTGGGAGTTCTGATGACAGTGCTTACGAAGGTGTTTCAGCTATCGCACATAAAGCACTGGTGGACAAGCACTATCGGCGCGATCTTCAAGGATCGCCATGTTACAAAGCATACCGACGATAAACAGATATCGCAGTTCCAGAGCTTGTGTACGGCGCTTGCCGCAACGGTAGGCACCGGAAACATCGCAGGCGTCGCGTCGGCTATCGCCATCGGCGGACCGGGCGCGGTGTTCTGGATGTGGGTAATGGCGTTCGTTGGGATGATGACGAATTTCTCCGAAAATGTACTCGGTATTCTTTACAGGATACACAACAAGGAGGTTGAATGGAGCGGCGGAGCAATGTACTATCTCCGCTACGGCTTAGGCGCGAAAAAGGGCTGCAAGCAGATTGGCGCGATCCTGGCGGTGCTCTTTAGCATATTCTGTCTTCTTGCATCGTTCGGCATAGGCAATATGACGCAGATAAACACCATAGCGACAAATATGAAAAGCTCGTTTGCCATTCCGCCGTATATTACCGGTATCGTACTCGTTATCATCGCCGGACTTATCATAATCGGAGGTTTGAAGAGAATAGTTGCCGTTACGGAGAAGCTCGTTCCGTTTATGGTAGTACTTTACATTCTCGGCACAATTATTATCTGCGTTATGCACATCGGCACATTCGGCGCAGTGTTCGGCGCGATATTCAAGGGCGCGTTCGGCATGAAGGCGGCAGCCGGCGGCATTGTGGGATCGGGTATCAAGCTCGCGGTGCAGATGGGTATGAAGCGCGGTGTGTTCTCGAATGAGGCAGGCTTAGGCTCATCGGTCATGGTACACTCCAACTCAAATGTAAAAGAACCCGTCATGCAGGGTATGTGGGGCATATTCGAGGTATTTGCCGATACTATAGTCGTATGCACATTGACAGCATTCGCGCTCCTTTCATCGGGGCTTGTAAATCTTGAGACGGGTATGCTCACGATCGAAACGGACAACACAGGCTCGCTCGTGGCGCAGGCGTTCGGGCAGACCTTCGGAACGGTCGGCGCGGATTTCGTCGCGATCGCGCTGCTCTTGTTCGCTTTCTCGACCTGTCTGGGATGGAGTCATTACGGCTCAAAGGCGTTTGAGTATCTGTTCGGCGTAAAGGCGACGATGATATATAAGGGGATATTCGTCGCAGCCATATTCGGCGGCGCGGTAATGGGCGAAAATCTCGCATGGGATCTCTCCGACACATTCAACGGACTTATGATGCTACCCAACCTTATAGGCGTACTCGTTCTTTCGCCGATAGTATACAGATGCGTAAAGAACTATGTCGACCGCAAAATGCGCGGACAGGATATAAAGCCGATGCTCTCGATGCATGAGGATATACAGGCGGCGCAGGAGAAGGATCTTTAAGAAAAAATATGCGGCTTAGCCTCTTTCAATAAAAGGGGTAGCTGTTGACAACACAAAAGGGACTGCCAATGTGCAGTCCCTT
>CAJONM010000179.1 GCA_905235885.1 uncultured Clostridia bacterium | reverse complement strand
GACAAAGGCGGCTGATATGATCACGGCAGCCGATAAGCGGTATACTGCCGTTTTTGAATTGGGAAAGAGAACCGACACGCTTGATATAACGGGCAGCATATTAGAGGAAAAGACCGTCGATGTTACCGAACGGGAGCTTTATGACTGCGTAAATTCATTTACCGGCAATATAAAGCAGCTTCCGCCTATGTACAGCGCAATAAAGCAAAACGGAAAAAAACTGTATGAGTTGGCAAGAGAGGGTATAGAGGTAGAGCGGAAGGCAAGGGATATAGCGATATATTCAATTGCCGTTACGAATATCTCAATGCCTTTTGTTACAATAGATGTTCATTGCTCAAAGGGTACATACATCCGATCTCTTTGTGATGATATAGGAACGCGGCTCGGCTGCGGCGCGGTCATGACCGAACTCAGACGAACCGAAGCGGCAGGCTTTTCCGTATCGGACGCGTATACGATAGATATGCTCGATGATATGAATGATATATCAAGAGCTGTGATACCAGTTGACCGTCTGTTTTCGGATCTGCCGAAGATACGGCTAAATCCCAATCAGGAGCGGAGCATCAGAAACGGCGTGCGTATGACATGGCGCGGCGGAACGGAAAAACAACGATACAGGCTCTACGGCGCCGATGACACTTTTTTGTGCGTATCGGAAATATGTGATACGCGTCTGGTGCTTATAAAATCATTCTGGAGCTGAAACGACAGCAGGTCGGGTCTTATAAAAGGGGGAGAATTTCGTATCAATGAATATAATAAGAAACGGCGGAGGAGTGCCTTACAGCGGAACGGTAGTTGCGCTGGGCAATTTTGACGGACTGCACAAGGCGCATATGGAGATCGTATATCAATGCCGCGAATACGCGAGAGAAAATGACCTCAAATGCGGCGTTCTGCTTTTCAAAGAGCATACGCAAAAGACACTGAAAAACAAAGAGGTGCGCGTCATAACACAGGAAAAACAAAAGCTGCGCATCCTCAAAGATGCGGATATGGATTTTGTGTATCTGCGTGATTTCGATAAGGAATTTATGCAGCTCTCGCCGGAAATGTTCATAGACAAGCTCATTTCGAGCTTGCATATAAAGGCGGTATGCGTTGGCTACGATTATCGATTCGGCTATATGGCAAAGGGCGATACAAGCCTGCTTGAGGAGCTTGGCAAAAGCCGCGGATTTGATGTGATAATCGTAGACGAGATAGACCATGACGGCGTTACGGTAAAAAGCACCGCTATCCGCCATTATATCGAGGCAGGCAGCGTAAAGCACGCGGCAAATATGCTCGGTCGGCATTTTGCGATCGAGGGACGAGTGGTGCAGGGCAAGCAGAACGGCAGAAAGATCGGATTTCCTACAGCGAACATAGAGTACGGCGATGATATGCTGATACCGTATCAGGGAGTATATACGGGCTATGCGTATGTTGACGGAAAGAAATACAAGTGCATCACCAATGTCGGTGACAATCCGACCTTTGACGGTGACAAGATAACCATAGAAAGTCATATCCTTGATTTTGACGAGGATATTTATGATAAAACGATAACGATAGAGTTTATAAGACGAATAAGGGGAGTAAGGAAGTTTAGCAGTATCGATGCTCTGATAGAGCAGATACGCGGCGACGAGCAGGTCGCAAGAAGGGAGCTTTAATATGTTTACGAGTATTATTTTGGCGGCAGGTATGGGTACAAGAATGAAGTCGGATATGCCGAAGGTGACCCATAAGGTATGCGGCAAGGAGCTTTTGAGTTGGGTCATAGACGCATCCGTTGCGGCAGGCGCGGATGATGTTGTGGCGATAATAGGTCACAAGGCGGATATGGTTCGCCCCGTGATCGAGGACAGAGCAAAGATCGCCATACAAAGCGAGCAGCGCGGTACAGGTCATGCGGTAATGCAGGCAAAGGAATACATAAGAGCGGCAAAGGACTGCGTTGTTGTTCTTAACGGTGATACACCGCTTGTATGCGCCGATACGATAAAGGCAGCGGTAGATTATCACAAATCGCAAGGGAACAGCGCAACGGTCATTACTGCCGAGCTAAGCGATGCAACCGGCTACGGCAGGATCGTGCGCGGCGCGGACGGCTCGGTATTAAAGATTGTTGAGCAGAAGGATGCAACAGACAGCGAAAAGGCAATACGCGAGATAAACTCAGGAATGTATGTGTTTGACAGTGACGCTCTCGTTTTCGCGCTCGATAAGCTTACACCCAATAATGCTCAGGGCGAATATTATCTTACCGATACTCTTGAGATCCTCAGAAACAGCTCAAAGAAAATAGGCGGATACAGGCTTGAAGATAACGACGAGATACGCGGAATAAACGATCGTGTCCAGCTCAGTGAGGCAGAGGCGATCATGCAGGACAGGATAAACAAGTGCCATATGAGAGAGGGCGTTACGATAATAAATCCCTCAAGCGTATTCATATCCGCGGACGCGGAAATAGGCAGAGATACGGTTATCGCATCGAATGTAATAATATCGGGCAAAACAAAGATCGGAAAGGGCTGTGTGATAGAAATGGGCTGCAAGCTTGATGACGCGCAGCTGGGTGATAATGTTACCGTAACAAGCTCCGTCATCTTAAAGAGCAGGATCGGCAGCGGCACGAGCGTGGGACCGTTTGCATATGTTCGTCCGGGCTGCAATGTAGGGAAAAATGTCAAGGTCGGCGATTTTGTCGAGATCAAAAACGACAACATCGGCGATGGCACGAAAATATCACATCTGACATATCTCGGCGACAGCGATATAGGCAGGAATGTCAATTTCGGGTGCGGAACAGTCACCTGCAATTATGACGGAAAGGACAAATACCGTTCAACGATAGGCGACGATGTATTTGTCGGCTGCAACACCAACTTTGTATCTCCGATAAATGTCGGAGACGGCGCGTATATTGCCGCAGGCTCCACAATAACGGATGATATACCCGATAAAGGTCTGGCGATAGCACGCGCAAAGCAGGTAAATAAGGAAGGCTGGAAGGGCAACAAGTACACAAAATAAGAAGATATGGGAGCAAAGCGATGTATCTTATATTCGGCTTGGGCAATCCGGGCAAGCAATATGAAATGACGCGTCATAATATCGGCTTTCACGCAATAGATTATATGGCGGATCGGCTGGGCGTTAAAATAAAGAAGCTCAAATACAAGGCATTATATGGTGAAACATATATCGGCGCGGAGCGCGTGATGCTGATAAAGCCGCAGACATATATGAACAACAGCGGCGAGAGCGCGGCGGAGTTTGTAAGCTTTTTCAAAGTACCGGTCGAAAATGTAATAGTGATAAGCGACGACATAGCTCTTGACACCGGAAGGATCCGCGTTCGCTCAAAGGGGAGCGCGGGCGGTCACAACGGTTTGAAATCAATAATATATCATCTTAATTCCGATATGTTTCCGCGTGTGCGTATAGGCGTCGGAGAGCCGGAGCACAAGGACTATGAGCTTATCGACTATGTTTTGGGAAGATTTTCAAAGGATGAGATCCCCGTTCTGGAGGAGGCAATAATAAACGCGGACGGAGCAGTAAGAGAGATAATATCCTCCGGCTGTGAGAGCGCGATGAATAAATTTAACGGCTTATGCACAAATCAGTCCGATGAAAGGGTTCATTAAAGATGAATTTCCAAAATCTCCTGAGCGGCTACGCGCCGTATGACGGGATAATAAAGAACTTGGGCAATACTCCGATCTCGGTGTGCGGCGTTGTCGATACGGCGCGCGCACAGCTCATTTCCGCATTGGCAGCGCATCACGGCGGCAATACGCTCGTTGTGACATATTCCGATATGGAATCGCGCGCGGTAGCGGATAATCTGCGGCTGTATACGGACAGAGTAGCCGTTTTTCCGTCAAAGGAATATATATTTTATGATATAGAGACAGCAAACCGCACCGACTCAAATGTGCGGCTTTCTGTGTTGGATAAAATAATAAATGATGAAGATATTATCGTTGTAGCGTCCGTTGAAGCGTTGCTGGCATATACAGCCGAGAGCGAACAGTTTAAAAAAGGTATTATTAATTTCCGTACCGGCGACATATACGAAATATGGGAGCTTTCCGAAAAGCTTGTCAGCATAGGCTATAAAAGAGTTGATATGATCGAGGGTACGGGGCAATTTGCCGTGCGCGGCGGAATAGTGGATATATATTCACCCGGCATCGCCATGCCCGTAAGAATAGAGTTCTGGGATGATGAAATAGATTCCATACGGGTATTTGACGCCGATACGCAAAGGACGATAGAGAATACCGACAGCGCAAGAGCTATACCCGTAACCGAGGCGATGTATTCGGATAAACGCCGGGATGAGATAATATTGGAGCTGAAGCGCCGCGCAAAAAACGCGATGACGCATAAGGACAAGGCGGAGTATGCCGCAAACCTCAATGCCGACGCGGAGCTTTTTAAAGAACGGCGCAGCTTCCCGTCGGTTGATAAATATATATCGCTCATATACGGCGGCGTACCGTCGCTTATAGACTATTTTTCCGATGATGAATTGGTGTTCGTAGTTGATCCGAAGCGGTTTTTTGAACGCGTCAGGGCAGTTGAATGGGAAACGGCACAGACGCTGCTTGAGCTGAAGAAAAAGCAGGTCATAGGCAGCGAAAAAACAGCGTTTTACTATGAAGGCGCGGAGCTTATCAAGGAAATATCAAATAAAAAGCTCATCGCGCTTGAGATGCTTTCGCATACGCGCAATGATTTTACATTCAAGCAGCTTATATCGTTTACTACAAAGACAACGGTCTCATTTCACGGCAAGCTGCAATATCTCATAGATGACCTTGACCGATGGAACAAGGACGGATATACCGCTATCGTGCTTGCGTCTACAGAATCACGCGCAAAAAATCTGTGCGGTGTATTCGGCGAGCGCGGAATAAATGCGAGGATATGCACTGACGGAAACTTCAAAAAGGGTGAAACGATTGTATTGGTAGGCAACCAGTCCGGAGGCTTTGAATATCCCGATATAAAATTTGTGCTTGTATCCGAGCGTGAGATATTCAATTCACAGCGAGCCGCCACGCAACGCAGAAAAGAAGCGCAGGGACGGATAAAATCATACAGTGACATCAATTCAGGCGACTATGTCATACACGCAACGCATGGAATAGGCGAATATGTAGGGCTTGAGAAAAAAACGGTCAACGGCATATCAAAGGACTATCTGAAAATACGCTATTTGAATAATGATGCGCTCTATGTCCCGATAGAGCAGCTCAATATGCTGTACAAATACAGCGGAAGTGAAGGAAAAAAACCAAAGCTTAGTCATTTGGGCACGCAGGAATGGACGCGGACAAAGAGGAAGGCAAAGGAAGCTACGGATAAGCTTGCCGGCGAGCTTATAAAGCTCTACGCAGAGCGCGAAAATCGGCGCGGACACGCATTTTCGGAGGATACTCCATGGCAGCGTGATTTTGAGGATAATTTCCCGTACACCGAAACTCCCGATCAGCTCAGATCGGTCGAAGAGGTGAAAGCCGATATGGAAAGTGAGAAGCCTATGGATAGGCTGCTTTGCGGCGATGTCGGATTTGGCAAAACAGAGGTCGCGCTGCGCGCCGCTTTCAAGGCGGTATGCGACAGCAAGCAGGTTGCGTATTTATGTCCGACTACAGTTCTGGCGATGCAGCAATTTGATACATTCAGAAGCCGCATGGAGAATTTCCCCATGACGGTCGCGATGCTGTCCCGTCTTAAAACAAAAAAGGAGCAGACCGAAATTATAAAGCAGCTCAGGACGGGGCAGATAGATGTTATAATCGGTACTCACAGACTGCTTTCCGAGGATGTGGAGTTTAAAAATTTAGGTCTGTTGGTAGTGGACGAGGAGCAGCGGTTCGGCGTGCGTCACAAGGAGCGACTCAAGCAGCTGAAAAAGGATATAGATGTCCTTACCATGACGGCAACTCCCATACCGCGGACACTGCATATGGCTATGATGTCGGTGCGCGATATGAGCATACTCTCATCACCGCCGCGCAACAGGTATCCCGTCCGCACATATGTCCTTGAGCATAACGAAACCATAATTTTAGACGCTATCCGTCGCGAGCTGGCAAGGGGAGGGCAGGTGTTTTACCTCTACAACCGCGTAAACGGAATATACCGCCGCGCACAGTGGCTCAGCGACAATTTCCCCGATGCCAATGTGGATATAGGACATGGCAAAATGGACGAAAATCAGCTTGAGGATATAATGTACGATATGGTAAGCGGAAAAACGCAGATACTCGTTTGCACGACTATAATAGAAACAGGACTTGATATCCCCAACGCCAACACTATGATAATAGAAAACGCGGATCGTATGGGTCTGGCGCAGCTTTATCAGCTCCGCGGAAGAGTGGGCAGGTCGAACAGATCCGCATACGCGTATCTGACATATCAGAAGGATAAGATCCTTGACGAAGTATCTCAGAAACGGCTCAGTGCCATACGCGAGTTCACTGAGTTCGGATCAGGCTTTAAGATAGCGATGCGTGATCTTGAGATACGCGGCGCAGGCAATATTCTGGGCGCGCAGCAGCATGGGCATATGGACAGCGTAGGCTATGATATGTACTGCAAGCTGCTTAAACAGAGCATCGACCAAGCACGCGGCATTACAGGTACAAGTGAAGATACTGATGTAACCATAGATATAAGCATAAACGCGTATATACCGGAGGCATATATAAGCTCGGTCAGCCAGCGTATAGATATGTATAAAAAAATAGCGGCAATAGAAAACGAGTCGGATCAGCTTGAGATACGCGATGAGCTTATCGACAGATACGGTGAGCCTCCGCGGTCGGTGCTGAATATAATCGCCGTAGCCGCACTCAAGCCGACGGCAAAAGCTGTGGGCTGTACGGAGATCAGAGAGCGGATGCGCGTTGTAACGATAGCCTTTGATACAGATCGGCTCACGCCCGATATAGTATTCGGCCTTGACAATGTATATAAAGGCAGAGTCAAGCTCATATCCGGCGAACGCCCCGCACTTACGGTAACGATGCGTCCGTCAGACGGCGCTCCGCTTGAATTTGTTGGGGATGTGCTGAAAAATATAAAGGAGCTGCAAGGAGAACAGTAATGTATTTATCGGATAAATGGAAGGACTACCGCATAGTTGACGCCTCCGGCGGAGAAAAGCTTGAATACTGGGGTAAGTACCTGTTGCGCCGTCCCGATCCCATAGCGGTATGGGAGGACAGGAGCAATACACGGATGTGGAGCAATGTGGACGCATGGTATCATCGCTCGTCAAAGGGCGGCGGAAGCTGGCAGGTATTTAATAGCAGTATGCCGTCGGAATGGCAGATAAAATACGGTGAGCTTGTTTTCAATGTACGGCCGACAGGCTTTAAGCACACAGGGCTGTTCCCCGAACAGGCGGTCAACTGGGATTGGATATCAAGGCTTATAAGCTCGGCAAACCGCCCCATAAAGGTGCTCAACCTTTTCGCGTACACGGGCGGAGCTACCGTAAGCGCGCTTGCGGCAGGTGCAGAGGTGTGCCATGTTGACGCGGCAAAGGGCATCGTTACATGGGCAAAGCAAAATGTAATATCGTCAGGACTGGGCGACAGAAAGGTAAGATATATAGTCGATGACGCCGTAAAATTTGTTAAACGCGAGGCGCGTCGCGGCAATCATTATGACGGTATAATTATGGATCCGCCGTCATACGGCAGAGGCCCGTCGGGCGAACTGTGGAAGATAGAGGAGGCGTTGTACGGACTGGTGTCCGATTGCGTGGAGATAATGTCGGATACGCCGCTGTTTATGCTTATTAATTCATATACAACAGGACTTTCTCAAACAGTTCTTGAAAATGTCCTCAAGACGGCGGTTTATAAAAAATTCGGCGGATACATAGACGCCGACGAAATAGGAATACCGATAGAGACGGGATTAAATCTGCCGTGCGGAATAAGCGGCAGATGGTGGAAGCAGGCATAGCATAAAAATTTACAGAGAGGTGACGGTCATGTTAAAGAACAAAACGATCATTTTAGGAGTAACAGGCTCCATTGCCGCGTATAAATCTGCAAATCTGGCAAGGATGATAAAAAAGCTGGGCGGAAATGTGCAGGTCATTATGACGCAAAATGCCGCCAACTTTATAAATCCGTACACATTTGAAACGCTGACTCAGAACAAATGCCTTATCGATACATTCGACAGAAACTTTGAATACAGCGTTGAGCATGTCGCGATCGCCAAGCAGGCAGATGTGGTCATGATCGCTCCGGCAACGGCGAATGTTATCGGGAAAATAGCGTCGGGCATAGCGGATGATATGCTGACCACCACCATAATGGCTTGCCCTTGCAAGAAAATAATAGCTCCGGCAATGAATCATAATATGTATCACAACCCGATAGTCCAGTCAAATATAGACAAGCTTGCCGCCTTTGGCTATGAGATAGCGGAGCCGGAGCGGGGAATGCTTGCAAACGGCGATATGGGTGACGGAAGGATGCCGTCGGAGGAAGTGCTGCTTGAATACATAATCCGTGCTGTTACAAAGCAGGATATGAAGGGCGAGAGAGTGCTTGTTACGGCAGGCGCGAGTATTGAGGCGATAGACCCCGTTCGGTATATAACCAACCGATCGACGGGGAAAATGGGTATCGCCATAGCGAGAGCGGCGGCATACAGAGGCGCAAAGGTAAAGCTCATAAAAGGACATACAGATGTCGAGCCGCCGATGTTTGTTGAAACCATAAATGCTCTGTCGGCTGAGGATATGTACAGCGCCGTCATGGAAGCTGCAAATGAGAGCGATATAATCATAAAAGCGGCGGCGGTAGCGGATTATACGCCTAAGGAGACGGCTCAGGAAAAAATAAAAAAATCGGACGACGATGCAGCCATAGCTCTTTGCAGAACAAAGGACATTCTCAAGACGCTCGGAGAAAGCAAGAGACCGGGACAGTTTTTGTGCGGATTTTCCATGGAAACGGAGGATCTGCTTGAGAACTCAAAAAAGAAGCTTATCTCAAAGAACGCGGATATGATATGTGCAAATCCCATCAGAGAAAGCGGCGCCGGATTTGGCACCGATACGAATGTTATAACCGTCATCACAAAAGGCGATGTCCGCAAGCTGCCGCTTATGAGTAAGTTTGACGCGGCAAACGCGATACTTGATATGATAACAGAGATAAGGCAAAAGAGCTGCGAAAGGGTATAACCACCATGAGAATGCGAAAAAAGAAGCATTGCGCCGAGCGAATGGAGCAATGCGGCGATATATTGATAAAAGAAACGGACGGACTGCGCGGAAGATGGAGCGAGGTGTTCGAAAACGATAACCCGATACACATCGAGATAGGCTGCGGAAAGGGCGCGTTCGTCACAGGCATGGCAAAGCTGCATCCCGATATTAATTTCATTGCGGTCGAAAGGGAAGAAAATGTCATCGTGATGGCAATGGAAAAGGCTGTCGGTGAGGGGCTTACAAATATACGGTTTATGGATATGGACGCCTGTCGCATAGACGAATTTTTCCAAAAGGGAGAGATATGCCGTATATACCTGAATTTCTCCGACCCATGGAAGAAAAGCAAGCAGGCAAAGAGGCGGCTGTCGCATAAGACCTTCCTTGATAAATATAAGAAAATTTTAAATGAAGGCGATTACATCTGGTTCAAGACCGATAACATAAAGCTGTTTGAATTTTCACTCAATTCATTTGCAGCTGAGAATTTCAAGCTTGAAAACATATCATTTGATCTGCACAATTCCGACTTTGAGGGTAATGTAGTAACGGAATATGAGCAGAGATTTGTCGATCTCGGACAGCCGATATACCGACTTGAAGCGGTATATTTGGGCTGGAGAGACCAAAGATAAAGCATATAAAATAACGGCAGCCCCAAGAATGACTGCCGTTATCTTTATTTTGTTAGATCCATCAGTATATCGCAATAATCATCAAATGTTGATGAGAATATATAGTTTACGATAAGCAGCTTATCGGGAATATATCGGTTCAGCTCATCTATGAAGCTGCCCCCGAATGAACGCGGATCAATAACTATTATCTGTTTGTAATCGTTTATAAGCCATGGGATAAACGCGTTTGCGTATGAGTCCTTGACGATCATGAGCGTCTCGCCATCGGGATCATCATTGTTGGTGATCTCCATAAGCGGATTATCGCCGCCGAAGAATACG
>CAJONM010000178.1 GCA_905235885.1 uncultured Clostridia bacterium | reverse complement strand
GGAGAGACAAGCTGTGTAAACTGCGGACAGTGTATATCAGTATGTCCTACGGGCGCGTTGTATGAAAAGGACGCAACGGACGATGTGCTTGCGGCTATAGCGGATGAAACGAAGCATGTCGTAGTTCAGCCTGCTCCGTCTGTACGCGCGGCATTGGGCGAAGAGTTCGGATATCCGATAGGTACCGATGTGGAGGGTAAAATGGCGGCAGCGCTCCGCCGCATCGGATTTGACGCGGTATTTGACACCGATTTCGGTGCCGACCTGACGATCATGGAGGAGGCGCACGAGTTTATCGAGCGCGCTCAGAACGGCGGCGTTCTGCCGATGATAACATCATGTTCACCGGGCTGGATCAAGTATTGCGAGCATTATTATCCCGATCAGCTTGAACATCTTTCAAGCTGCAAATCACCGCAGCAGATGTTCGGCGCGATAATAAAGACATTCTACGCGCAGAAGAACGGCATTGACCCGAAGGATATAGTTTGCGTAAGCATTATGCCGTGTACGGCAAAGAAGTTTGAGATAGGCAGAGACGATCAGTCGGCGGCAGGCGTGCCGGATGTTGATATTTCATTAACAACGCGTGAGCTTGCACGGCTTATCAAAAAGGTCGGCATAGACTTTACAAAGCTCCCCGATGAGGGCTTTGACGATCCGCTTGGCGAATCGACCGGTGCCGGCGTCATATTCGGAGCGACAGGCGGCGTTATGGAAGCGGCGCTTCGTACGGCAGTTGAAACGCTGACGGGCGAGGAGCTGAAAAATCTTGATTTCACCGATGTCCGCGGTACAAAGGGCATCAAGGAAGCGTCGTATAATGTCGCAGGCATGGAAGTCAAGGTCGCGGTAGCGTCCGGGCTTGTCAATGCTCAGGAAATAATGGACAGAGTTCGCAGGGGCGAGGCTGATTATCACTTCATAGAAATAATGTGCTGTGACGGCGGCTGTGTAAACGGCGGCGGACAGCCGAGAGTACACGCCGATGTCCGCAATTTCGAGGACATACGCGCACTGAGAGCTGCGGCACTGTACAAAAACGACGCTGAGAAGAAGGTTCGTAAATCACACGAAAATGAATCCATAAAGAAGCTGTATAAAGAATTTCTCGGCGAGCCGGGCAGCGAAAAGGCGCATCATATTCTGCATACATCATATGTAAAGAGAAGTATCAACTAATTAAATGACAGTCCGCAAGCACAGCGGACTGTCATTTAAATGTACGGAAAGGGGAAAGAGCATGAAGATAACGGATTTGATCGAAAAACTTGCCGTGTCGCATTCGCTCTCCCTTGACGAGTATGAATTTCTTATCGAGAACAGATGTGACGAGGCAATAAACGCCGCTGCCGAAAAAGCCGTTTGCATCCGTAAAGGGATATACGGAAATGCGGTATATGTACGCGGTTTGATAGAGATAAGCAATATCTGCAAAAATGATTGTAAATATTGCGGAATCAGAAAGAGCAATACCGATTGTGACAGATACAGACTCACGCGCGATGAAATTATCGAATGCGCCGAAACGGGATATTCGCTCGGATTTAGGACCTTTGTTTTGCAGGGGGGCGAGGACGGATATTTTTCCGATGATCTGCTTTGCGATATTATCGGTGCGATAAAGAGCAAATACCCCGACTGCGCGATAACGCTTTCTGTGGGCGAACGCAGCTATGATAGCTATAAACGCCTCTATGACGCGGGCGCGGACAGGTATCTTTTGCGGCATGAAACAGCCGACAGGGAGCATTACCGGCTCCTTCATCCCGATGATATGTCATATGATAATCGTATGCGATGTCTGAATGATCTGAGGGAGATAGGCTATCAGGTGGGATGCGGCTTTATGGTCGGATCACCCTATCAGACAAATCGGATGATCGCAAAGGATCTGAAATTTATCGAAGCCTTCAAGCCCGATATGTGTGGGATAGGTCCGTTCGTGCCGCATAAGAATACACCGTTTGGTGATATGGCGCAGGGTACGGCAGAGCTTACCTGTTATCTTTTGTCAATAATACGGCTCATTCACCCGAGCGTGCTGCTGCCGGCAACAACGGCGCTTGGCACGATACATCCACAAGGCAGAGAGCTGGGGATAAGGTCGGGAGCAAATGTTGTTATGCCGAACCTGTCACCGGTGTTGGTGAGAAAAAAATATGAGCTGTATGATAATAAAATATGCACAGGCGAGGAGTCGGCACAATGCCGCGACTGTCTGGAGACGAGGATGAGATCCATCGGATATGAGATAGTAACGGACAGAGGCGATATAAAGCGTGACGCGGCATATGACGCTAAGACAAGTCTGAAAGGAGAAGTTATAAATAAAAATGGCTGTTTATGATCCGAGATCGCTCAAGGCGGAGGAGTTTATCAATGACGGAGAGATACAAAAGACTCTTGCATACGCCGAGGCGAATAAAAATAATGCTGAGTTGATCGATGCGATAATTGAAAAGGCGCGCCCGAAAAAGACGGCGACAGGATGCGTATGCGCCGGACTGACGCATAGGGAGGCATCGGTGCTGCTTGCGTGTGAGATACCGGAAAAAATAGAAAAGATATATAAGGTTGCCGAGGAGATAAAGCTTGCGTTTTACGGAAACCGCATAGTTATATTCGCGCCGCTGTATTTATCCAATTATTGTGTAAACGGATGTCTTTACTGCCCGTATCATCTGAAAAACAAGACGATCGCGCGGAAGAAGCTTACTCAGGATGAGGTAAAAGCGGAGGTAATCGCGCTTCAGGATATGGGACACAAGCGACTTGCGATAGAGGCAGGCGAGGACCCGGTAAACAATCCTATCGAGTATATTCTTGAATGTATCAAAACGATATACAGCGTACACCATAAAAACGGCGATATCCGCCGCGTAAATGTAAATATAGCGGCAACGACCGTTGAAAATTACAGAAAGCTGAAGGAAGCCGGGATAGGGACATATATCCTGTTTCAGGAAACATACCATAAGGACAGCTATTTAAAGCTGCACCCGACAGGACCGAAGCATGATTATGATTATCATACCGAGGCGATGGACAGAGCAATGGACGGCGGCATAGACGATGTCGGTCTGGGCGTTCTGTTCGGCTTGGAGATGTATAAGTATGAATTTGCCGGACTCATCATGCACGCGGAGCATTTGGAGGCGGTGCATGGCGTAGGGCCGCATACCATCAGCGTGCCGCGCGTAAAGCGAGCCGATGATATAGACCCCGATGAATTTGACGGCGGCATAGACGATGACACCTTTGCCAAGATAACGGCGTGCATTCGTCTGGCGGTGCCGTATACGGGAATGATAATATCAACGCGTGAATCGGAAGCGGTGCGGGAGAAGCTGTTGAGGCTTGGCGTTTCGCAGGTAAGCGGCGCGTCAAGAACATCCGTAGGCGGATATACGGAGGCTGAACGGCCTCACGATACGGAGCAGTTCGATGTATCGGATCAGCGTACCTTAGATGAGGTAGTGCGCTGGCTTATGGAAAATGGGCATATACCGTCGTTCTGTACTGCCTGCTACCGCGAGGGAAGAACGGGCGACAGATTTATGTCGCTGTGTAAAAGCGGTCAGATACTCAATTGCTGCCACCCGAACGCATTGATGACGCTGTCGGAATATCTTGAGGATTACGCGTCGGATGAAACAAAGCGGGTCGGGTACGAAATGATAGAAGAAGAGCTTGAGCGGATACCTAACGAAAAGGTCCGCGCTATCGCAAAAAGCAATATAGAAGCGATAAAAGTCTCGAACAGGCGTGATTTCAGATTTTAACGGAGAATGTGATGGGATTGAATGCAACATCATCATCGGAGAGAGTGCATATCGGTTTTTTCGGTATGCGCAACGCAGGCAAATCGAGCCTTGTAAATGCGGTAACGGCGCAGGACTTGTCGGTCGTTTCGGATATAAAGGGAACGACTACCGATCCGGTAAAAAAAGCAATGGAGCTTTTGCCGCTGGGAGCGGTAGTAATAATCGATACGCCCGGATTGGATGATGACGGCGAGCTTG
>CAJONM010000177.1 GCA_905235885.1 uncultured Clostridia bacterium | reverse complement strand
GCAAGCCACAACCGTTGTTGCAACTGCGTAGCAAGCGTCTGCTCTCGTTATCGGAGCCTGCGGATTTATATTTCCGTTTTCATCTGCAAGGAGATAGCCTATAGCCGAGTTGGCATATACAGCCGTTGCAGCCCAA
This sequence comes from uncultured Clostridia bacterium, assembly GCA_905235885.1. GTDB lineage: Bacteria > Bacillota > Clostridia > UBA1381 > UBA1381 > Ornithomonoglobus. Next base: position 9,061 of record CAJONM010000177.1, on the reverse strand, counting down.
TCGCTTACGCTGTCGGAATCTGTATATACAGACTGAGCATCCGAAACAGCCATGCCTGCTACCTTTGTAGCGTATGCGTAAAGCATCTTCGCTGACTGCTCTCTTGTTATGGCATCATCGGGACCGAACTCTTCATCGCTGTAACCGTCCATGATGCCCTGCTCTGTTGCCCACGCGATGTACGGCGCATAGTAAGCGTCAGCCTTGACATCGCCATATGTAAGAGTTACATTTGAAAGATCGGCATTCTGCAATCTGCCGAATACAGTCGCGAACATACCTCTTGTCATTGTGAGATCGGGAGCAAATTCGTCATCGGATACACCGTTGAACAAACCGTTTGCTGAGCAGAAATCAACAGCTTCTGCATAATATGCGTCAGCGTCTACATCTACGAACGCTATAGGTGTGGGAGCTTCTGTAGCAGCCTCTTCTGTAGCAGCCTCTTCTGTAGCAGCCTCTTCTGTAGCAGCTTCCTCTGTAGCGGCCTCTTCTGTAGCAGCTTCCTCTGTAGCGGCCTCTTCTGTAGCAGCTTCCTCTGTAGCAGCCTCTTCCGTGGCAGCCTCTTCTGCAGCCTCTGTCTCTGCTGTTTCCGATACAGCCACTACCTCGGATGCATTATCCTCATCTGCGGCGAAAGCCGTAGCAGATACGCTAAGCACCATTGAAGCGGCGCATAAATACGCAATAAACTTTGTCATTTTAGTTTCCTCCGTTGAATAAAATTTTTGCAATCAAGTGCGTTGATATTGTAACACAACTGAAATAAAACTGCAATAATAACGCAAAAATTCGTTAAAATTGACTAAAAAAATAAAATAAAATAGCATGTAATAGTGCATATTAAACATATTGACCTATACGATAAATTGTGATACAATTATAATATGTGGGACGGAGGTGCGAGAAGTGGAGCTTTATATTGAGGACGGCGCAAGATTTATACTTGACAGACTCAGCGACGCGGGTTTTGAGGCATATATTGCCGGCGGAGCCGTGCGCGATCTTTTAATGAATAAAACGCCGCACGATTACGATATAGCGACAAATGCACTGCCCGATGAGGTAAAGCGCATATTTAAGCGTACCATAGATACCGGCATAAAGCATGGGACCGTAACAGTCATTCATAATCAGACAGGCTATGAGGTCACCACCTTTCGCAGTGACGGAGATTATCCGGACGGACGCCGTCCGGCATCTGTAAGATTTATATCCGATCCCAAGAGGGATTGCCAAAGACGCGATTTTACGATAAATGCGATCATGTACAGCCCGAAAACGGGCATTCTCGATCATGTTGGCGGTGTTCGTGATATAGAGAATGGGATAATTCGCTGTGTCGGAGACGCGCAAAAGCGTCTTTGCGAAGACGCGCTGAGAATGATGCGAGCCATAAGGTTCAGCGCGGTACTTGGCTTTAAAATAGATAATGAAACGGAGCGCGCGATAAAGGCGCATTCAATATTGATAAAAAAGGTCAGCTCAGAGCGCATATTGGAGGAGCTGAACAAGATATTGCTCTCGGAGCGTCCGGAATATATCGGCGAGCTGCGCAGAGTGGGATTGCTCAAGCATATTATGCCGGAGCTTGACAGATGCTTCGGTGAGCCGCAAAGAAACAAATATCATATATATGATGTCGGTGAACACATCATGCACACGATAAAATACAGCGAACCGGATCTTATCCTGCGCTGGGCGGCACTTTTGCACGATATAGGCAAGCCATGCTGCCCGTCTACGGACGCGAAGGGGACTATACATTTTTACGGTCACCACCGCGACAGCCGCAGAATTGCGGTGGATGTTCTGCACAGGCTGCATATGGACTCGGACTCGATACGCGATATTACGCTGTTGGTGGAAAACCACGACTACAGAGTAGACGCGAATTTTACGGCGGTAAAGAGGATGATGTCAAAAACAGGCGCAGAGCTTTTTGAGAAGCTGATGCTGCTGCAAAAGGCGGACAACAAGGCGAAAAATCCAAAATTTTTCAACGACAAATGCCGCCGTATCGACAATGCGCTTGCCATATATAAGGAAGTGATCGCGCTGCGCCAACCTTACAGGGTATCGGATCTTTGCGTCAATGGCAGAGACCTGATGAATGTCGGATACAGACAGGGCAGGGAGATAGGCGATGCGCTGAAAATGATGCTTGATGAGGTCATAATAAATCCTGAGCTGAACAGCAGGACCTACCTGATGCGCCGCGCAAAGGAGATAAGGAGAGCACACAAATGAGCAAATATACCGATTTGACAAAAATATTGATGAATTTGCCCGATTTCGTGTTCGATTATATTCAGGTAGCGTATGACGGAGAGAGCATAAACACACAGATCGGATACAGCATAGATATTAAAATATTTTTGGAATTTCTGATAAAATATAAGTTCAGGTCGATGTCAAAGGCGGAGGACATAACGGCTGCAATGCTCGGTAAAGTGACACTGCGGGATCTGAACACCTTCAAGGCATATTTGCAGGAGTATGAGAGCGAATATGTAACGGCTACCGGCAAGGTCGTAAAACGCATACGCCGCAACAATGAATACGGCATAAACAGGAAGCTGTCGGGCATACGCGGATTGTTTTTGTATCTTTATAAAAACGATTATATAGATCACAATGTCACAGACAAGCTCGATTTCAAAAAGCTGCATCAAAAAATGAAGCGTCCGCTTACGACGCAGGATGTGTTGCGGCTCATAGAGGTACTCTATGACGGTGAAAATTTTTTCGAGGGACGGTTTAAGGCGTCATATCTTAACCGAAAGCAGCGCGACATTGCTCTGTTTACCGCGTATCTCGGTACGGGCTGCCGTGTCAGCGAGCTTGTAAACCTGAATATATGCGATGTCGACTTTGAGTCCTCGTCCTTTATCGTAACGCGCAAGGGCGGCGATCAGCAGGAGATATTTATGCCGATACAGGTCGAAAACGAGATGATCAAGTATGTCCAGGAGCGGCTTGCCGATGAGGATACGAAGGAGACCGATCCGCTGTTTATAAGCCGAAACGGCAAACGCATCCTGCCTCAGACAGTCGAGAAAAATCTGCGCGGCTACTGCATGGCGGCAGGGATAACCGACCCCGACAAAATGCATCCGCACGCACTGCGGCGTACATTTGCTTGCAATATGATAGCCGACGGCGTGGATATAAAAATGGTCGCTGAGCTGATGGGGCATAAGAACATTGAGGTAACGCACAGATATTACACGCAGTACGCAACGGAAAAACGAAAGGAAGTTATGCGCGGTTTCGACATAAAGGGCGGAAACTGAGGGTAAAACGGAAAGGACGCGATATTTATGAATGGGATAATTACAATATCGGATAAGGCGATCATACAATTAGCGGCGCATATCGCAGTTAAGAAAACGGACGGAGTACGGGCGCTTGCCGATCGTTCGGGGCGCGTGCCGCGCAGGTACAGATACGATACGGGTGTGTATCTTTCAAGAACGAAACAGGGCTTGGAGATAGAGATATGTATAGTATGCGCGTACGGCGCAAATACGATAAAAATATGCAATGCCGTTACGAATGGGATAAAAACCGAAATAGGCGAGCTTTGCAAGGTAAACAGGGTCAATGTAAGAGTAGTCGGAGTGCAAAATTGATATGGGAGCGGAAAAGCCGATAATGTATCTTAAAGGAGTGGGACAGAAGCGTGCCGCTCTTTTTGAAAAAAAGGGCATCAGAACGGTTGAGGATCTGCTGTATTTTTTTCCGCGCTCGCATGAGGACAGATCTAAAATAAAGCTTATCGACGAATGCGATGAGGGCGAGACCGTCTGCATCGCCGCAAATGTATATCAGCTTCCGCAGGACAGATACATCCGTCGGAATATGATGATAACATATATGACCGCGATAGATGAGTCGGGAATAATAAATATAGTATGGTATAACAATAAATATGTAAAAAATAATTTCACAGCCAACGGCAGATATGTTTTTTTCGGAAAAATATCGTGCGACAAGCTCGGACGCAGGCAGATGGTCGCGCCTGTGTTTGAGAAGTACGGCAACGAGCGGTATACGGGCAAGATAGTGCCGCTGTATCCGCAATCGGCGCAGCTGTCACAGAAGATCATACAGACCGCGATGGAAAACGCGCTCGAAGAGGCAGGCACGCTTGAGGAGTATATACCGAAGCATATACGAGCCGAATATAAGATAGCGGAAATAAATTTTGCGATGCGCAATGTGCATTTCCCAAAGGATTTTGAAAGCTACAATATCGCGCGCGAGAGGTTTGTGTTTGAGGAGCTGCTCGTTTTGCAGCTTGCTCTTAATGAGCGCAAGGACAAAAACACCGCCGCGGACGGCTACAGGTTCGGAGATGTCAAATGTATACGCGAATTTACCGACAGTCTGCCGTTTGATCTGACCGGCGCGCAAAAACGCACTGTAAACGAGATATGCAAGGACATAATATCCGGCAGGCAAATGAACAGGCTCGTTCAGGGTGATGTCGGATCGGGCAAAACGGCTGTTGCGGCGGCGGTCATATTCGCCGCTGTAAGAAACGGGTACCAGGCGGCGATGATGGCGCCTACGGAGGTGCTTGCAAATCAGCATATGCAATCGCTTACGGAAATGTTTGAGCCGCACGGGGTAAGCGTCGTGCTTCTGACGGGCAGCATGGGCGCAAAAGACAAACGCGGAGTTTTGGAAAAGATCGCATCGGGTGAGGCTCAGGTCGTTGTCGGGACGCATGCCATAATACAAAAAACGGTGGAGTTCGGAAACTTAGGGCTTGTCGTGGCGGATGAGCAGCATCGTTTCGGAGTGGGGCAGAGAGCCAAGCTTATGGCAAAGGGCAGCGATCCGCATATGCTTATCATGTCGGCAACTCCCATACCCAGAACGCTTGCTCTGATTTTGTACGGCGATCTTGATATTTCGATAATCGACGAGCTTCCGCCGGGCAGAAAGCCGGTCAAAACATACGCCGTAAAGGGCGAGCTGCGAAAGCGTGTGTATGATTTTATATATAAAAACATCAAAAACGGAATGCAGGCATATGTAATATGTCCGCTTGTGGAGGAAACGGAAAAAAGCGACCTTGAAAACGCGCAGGAGCTTGCCGATAAGCTACGCGCCGCATATCCCGATATAAATGTGGGACTTATGCACGGCAGAATGAAGGCAAAGGACAAGGATCAGGTAATGCAGAGTTTTGAAAACGGCACGACCGATCTTTTGGTCGCAACGACCGTTATAGAAGTCGGCGTAAATGTCCCGAACGCGAATGTTATGGTCATAGAAAATGCCGAGCGGTTCGGACTATCCCAGCTGCATCAGCTTCGAGGCAGGATAGGCAGAGGCAAGGATCAGGCGCATTGCGTCCTGATAACGGATGCCGACACCGACATAACAAAAAAACGAATGGAAACGATGTGCGCGTCAAACGACGGTTTTTATATAAGCGAGCAGGATCTGAAGCTGCGCGGACCGGGCGATTTTTTCGGCACCCGTCAGCACGGACTGCCTGAGATGCGTATTGCAAATCTGTTCGAGGATAAGGACATTCTGCGTCTGTCGCAAAGAGCGGCGAAGCAGCTCATAGAGGAGGGAACGGACAAATATCCCCAATTAATGGAGCGTTCAAAACGGCTGCTGTCAAGTGAAGTTATAATGAATTAATTTCCTGTTATATATTTTCTCTTTACTGTGCAATATATTATCGGAAAGTGAATTTCCTAATTTCATGTAAGGAGGAGATCAAAATGTCAAAGAAGACAAACAAGCAGGCACTTGAGCAGTTCAAGATGGAAGCAGCTCGTGATATGGGTGTAAACCTTAACCAGAACTACAACGGCGACCTTACCTCAAAGCAGGCAGGCTCGATAGGCGGTCAGATGGTTAAGAAGATGGTTGAAGAGTATGAAAGCAAGATGAAATAAGTTTCATCGGCAAAGGGGCTGTCGGAATAAAGCGACAGTCCCTTTTGTGATTTATTTCCCTTGTCCATAGTATGCATTCGCGCCATGCTTACGGAGATAATGCTTGTCAAGGATCGCCTGAGAAATAGGCGGCAGGTTGGGATTTAGCTGCGTGCAGCGCAGCGCCATTTTGGCGCATTCCTCCATCACGACTGCATTATGTACGGCGTTGTGCGCGTCCGTACCCCATGCAAACGGCCCGTGATTGGAAACGAGAACGCCCGGTATCGCCGCCGGATCCTTATCGGCAAATGTATCTATGATGACAAGTCCGGTGTTTTTCTCATAATCGTTTTTGATCTCATCATCGGTCAGAACGCGTGTTGCCGGTATCTCACCGTAGAAATAATCGGCGTGAGTCGTGCCGTAAGGCGGAATACCCTTGCACGCCTGAGCAAACGATGTAGCCCATGACGAGTGCGTATGCACTATACCTCCGCATTCGCCAAATGCCTTGTAAAGCTCAAGATGCGTGGGCGTATCCGACGACGGATTGTAGCGTCCCTCGACCTTGTTGCCGTTGAGATCTACAACGACCATATCATCGGGAGTGAGAGCGTCATATTCAACGCCGGACGGCTTTATGACAAACAAACCGCGTTCCCTGTCTATTCCCGAAACATTGCCCCATGTAAATGTTACCAAGCCATAGCGCGGCAGATCCATATTTGCAAGATATACTTGCTCCTTTAACTCCTTGAGCATATCAGTTGGATGTGATTACAACGAGAACAACGGTCGTTATAAGGAACAATATAGCAAGTGTAGTCGTAAGACGAACCTGCATTTTCTCCTTTGTTGTGCCGCCGGCTCTTTTAAAGAACGAATCTCCCATATCAGATGACGCACCCTGAATACCTCTCATACCGGGATCCTTGCCCTCCTGTACGAGAACTACCGTTATAAGAAGAACAGTAACGATAAGGTGCAGTACAATAAATAGCGTATTCACTGTAAAACCTCCTTTTCAACCTAACAAAATAAGTATACCCAAATATTATACCATAATATTTTCAATTTGCAATACTTTTTTATAAGTTTTTTCAGAAATTTGAAAAAAAAGCTGTACAAACCAATAAAAATTTGATATAATGACGGATATTGACAGGAGAGCCGATATGGATATTAAAGAGGAAAAAGAACGAGTGATAACAGCCGGTCTGCATACGGGCAGGCGCGATCATATAAACGACACGACAGAGGAGTCGATGCGCGAGCTTGAGGAGCTGAAAAATGCGGTCAAATCGCTTGACGCGCAGATCGTGGTGTTCGACGACGAGCTAACGCCCGGACAGCTAAGGAACATAAGCGACGCGCTGGGCGTTCGCGTTCTTGACAGATCCATGCTCATCCTTGACATATTCGCCATACGCGCGCATTCGCATGAGGGAAAGCTTCAGGTGGAGCTTGCACAGCTGAAATATCAGCTTCCGCGTCTGCACGGCTGGGGACTTGAGATGCATCGTCTCGGCGCCGGCATAGGCACGCGCGGACCGGGCGAAACGCAGCTTGAAATCGACAGGCGTCATATCAGGACGCGCATTAATTATCTTGAGCAAGAGCTTAAAGAGATAAAAAAACGACGCGGACTCATCCGCGGACGGCGGCAGAAGGACGGAGTCATAACCGCCGCGCTTGTCGGATATACCAACGCAGGCAAGTCCACGCTTTTAAACCGCCTTACCGATGCCGGAGTATTCGCAGAGGATAAGCTGTTTGCAACACTTGACACCACATCGCGGAGGATAGTTCTCGATGATAACCGCAGGATCATATTGACCGATACGGTCGGATTTATCAGAAAGCTGCCGCATTATCTTATAGAAGCGTTCAAATCAACGCTTGAGGAGGCAGTGGCGGCGGATTTCCTGATCCATGTGATAGATGTATCATCACCTGAGGCGGATAATCAGATGCAGGTCGTATCGGATGTTCTTTCGGAAATAGGCGCAGGCGGAAAGCCTGTCATAAATGTATATAACAAATGCGATGTAAAAGCCGATTATATACCGAGGCAAAACGATGCCAAACGCCATGTATATATAAGTGCGCGGACGGGCATGGGGCTGGATAAGCTCATGGCGGCGATATATGATACTGCGCCCGGCGGCAAGCGCGAATACAGGCTGATGATACCGTATTCGGAGGGGAATATCCTAAGCATTCTTCACAGCCGCGAAAAGGTGCTGTCGGAGGAATATACAGAGGGCGGCACGCTCGTTGCGGTGCTTCTTGACGATGTGTCCCACAGCCGTTATAAAGAGTTTGAAATAAACGATTGATATTTCTTGCAGGATGTGATATATTGTCAAAGAAAGATATATACAAAACCGTAGCGCGTGAGTCGGAAACGCTTATCGTTGAGAAAAAATCGAAATTCATATCCCATGTAAAGCCTGTAGATAACGAGGCGGACGCGCTGGAATATCTGAGCGCGATCAGATCGCGGTATGCGGACGCGAGACATAATGTTTACGCGTATGTGATAGATGAAAACAATATATTCCGCTATTCCGATGACGGCGAGCCGTCGGGGACGGCGGGAATGCCCGTACTCGACTCGATACGGAAAAGAGGCATCGTCGATGTCGTTGTTGTCATAACAAGGTATTTCGGCGGCACGCTGCTCGGTACGGGCGGACTTGTACGCGCATACAGTGCATCGGCGCAGAAGGGACTGTGTCAATCGGGAATAATTATTCGCACGATGTGCGATATTATAGCTGTAGGTGTAGGCTACGACATGGTCGGCAAGATCCAATATACACTTGCAAAAGAAGGCTTTGATATAGAGGATACGGTATATGCCGATGATGTCACATTCTATATAAGTTCACCTAAAGAGAAAACCGATCGGCTCATGGCTGTATTGGTTGACATAACCGGCGGCAGATCAACGCCCAAAAAAGTAGATCGCAGATATAAAGACAAGGAGGAAAACAGTAATGGAGATTAATCTTACAAACGAAACATATGCGCAGGAGGTATTGAGATCGGATATTCCGGTGCTTGTTCATTTCTGGGCGCCATGGTGCGGACCGTGCCGAATGGTGGGACCGGTGATAGAGGAGATCGCGGCAGAATATGAGGGGAAG
>CAJONM010000176.1 GCA_905235885.1 uncultured Clostridia bacterium | reverse complement strand
GACCTATGCGGAGCTTGATAAGAAGAAGGAGAATATGTGGAACTTCCTGTTCTTTACGGGTTATTTAAAAATGACGGATGTAGAGAATATTGACGGGGAGAGATATTACACGCTTGTTATTCCCAACAAGGAGATACATCTATGCTATAAGAACATCATCATGTCATATTTTGACGAGCGAAAGGAAAAGATCGATCGGGGAGAGCTGTTCAATGCATTCATAAACCGCGATGCGGATAAAGTCGCGGGTATTATCACAAAGCTTATGCAGGGCAGTATAAGCTATTTTGACAACGCAGAGAATTTCTATCATGCGCTTATTATAGGCTTGCTTACGGGAAATTATAACTATAAGATAAGATCTAACAGAGAGTCGGGCAGTGGCAGGTATGATATAGCATTATATCAGCAGGATGAATTTGACACCGCAATGATAATAGAATTGAAAATATGTGAAGAAAAAGAAGGGCTGAAAGCGGGATGCAGACGAGCGTTGCAGCAAATCTGTGATAAGCATTATACGGATGAAGCTGAAGCTGATGGATATACAAATATAATAAAATATGGGATAGCTTTTAAGGGTAAGTCGTGCGGAGCTATATGCGAATAGACTCTGCGAGACGGTAATACAGGAAATGATCGAATTGTTATAACAGCAGAAACACACATATATCGGCATTATCTGATAATTAAAAAACCAAACCCCTATAAAGACTGGTGTATCGCTCCTTTTAGTCTTTGTAGGGGTTTGAGTTTTTATATACTCAAACACTTTTATACGCAGCTTATACAAAATAACTTTTTATAAATTTGCACCCAACGATATATGCCTTGCACCCAATTTGCACCAAAGGGGATAAAAGGTTAAATTGTATACTTTCTCCTAATTCGATGTCCTGCGTGAACGGAACAAAATATATGTGCTTGCGCGATAAAAGCCTACCGATATTCTGGGCTGCCGCGCCGAGCGCATCATTTGTCGATATTCCTATTATTATTGGTCTTTCGTTTCGCAGGTGCGCCTTTGCCGCAAGCGTGACTGAAGAGTCGGCTATGCCGTTGGCAAGCTTGGCAAGCGTATTGCCGGTGCATGGGGCTATTACAAGAGCATCAAGCATTTTTTTCGGGCCGATCGGTTCTGCATCTTTTATCGTATGGATAATATCCCTGCCTGCTCTGGAGCGTATTTGATCCTGTATATCTTTTGCGCTGCCAAATCGCGTATCTGTCGAGAATGCGGTCTCGCTCATTATAGGGATTATATCAGCACCGGCTGCAAGCATCGCGTCTAACGCATCAAATACGCGATCAAATGTACAGAATGAACCGCAGATCGCAAAGCCTACGGCTTTATCCGTTAAATTCATTTTAAATCACACCTCCAATTCCGACAGTATATTTGTTATTGTATCTTTTATAATTTTTCCGGATGTGACGGGCGCGACTCTGCCCGGCAAAGACAATGCCCATATGACCCTGAGACCAAGCTCTTTTGCAGTGCCAAAATCAACACCTCCGGGTTTACTTGCAAGGTCGATTATGAGTGAGTCTTTGTTTATTTTCGTAAGTACATCTTTGTCGAGAATAAGCGATGGTACGGTGTTAAAGATAATATCAAATTCACCTATACGGGAGCGCACCTCATTTGGTGTCAGTGGATAACATCCATGCCCCTCTATGAGCGCAAGATCAGCATATTTTCGCGCCTGAACATAAGTTTGTGCACCAAGCCCGTCAAGAAAGCGCGAGAGTATCTTGCCTACCTTTCCATAGCCCAGTACAAGACATTTGCTGCCATGTACGGTAATGGGAGTTTCTGAAATTGCAAGCTCTATGGCACCCTCGGCGGTGGGTATCGCATTCCGTATCGCCAACTCGTCGCGTTTCATATAATCGCGGTGCTTTATGCCGCGAGCTGTAAGCCGCGCTGAAAGATGATCGGAGATTCTGCCGCCGAATACGATCGAAAGCGGATTTATGCTTTCAGCGGTGTCTTCTATTGTCGGCTCCTCATCGGAAAATGGAGCATTGATATGCACATTATCAAAGGAGACGGGTACGGGTAGAATAACAATATCCGCGGAAAGCGCGCGTTTCAGATCATGCGTCTGGGGTATATCGTCGGTGTTTATTTCCTTTGTAAATCCATATATTATAACATCATATCCGTCCTTGACAAGCTCTTCTGCAAGCGTAAGCTGTCGAAGATCACCGCCTATAACGGAAACGGTATTGAACATATTAAGCATCTCCTTCCATTGTCGATGTCTGAATTATACTATGCAAAACAGGGGATGCAATGTTACACTTGACTACAGATAAAAACTGTGGTACAATATAGCTGTAATATATGGAACAAAAGGAGTGTTATACAGAATGTCAGGACATTCAAAATGGAGTACGATCAAAAGGAAAAAGGGCGCCAATGACGCGCAGCGTGCAAAGATCTTTACGAAGATCGCGCGCGAGATAATTGTTGCGGTAAAATCGGGAGGACCGGATCCGGAAAACAATTCAAGCCTTAAAAATGTCATAGTAAAGGCACGCGCCAGCAATATGCCCAATGATAATATAAACCGAACAATAAAGAAAGCGGCAGCCTCAGGGGACGGAGATAATTACGAATCGATAACATATGAGGGCTACGGACCGTCCGGAGTTGCGCTTATCGTTGAAACGCTTACCGATAACAGGAACAGGACAGCCGCAGATGTCCGCGCGGCATTTTCAAAATACGGCGGTAATTTAGGTACGACCGGGTGCGTAAGCTTTATGTTCGATAACAAAGGTATTATAATAATTGAAGATGAAGACGGAGAGATCGACGAGGACGAGATCACCATGGACGCTCTTGAAGCCGGTGCTGAAGATGTTTCGGTCGAGGACGGCATAATTGAAATAGAAACAGCGCCGCTTGAAGTCAGTGCTGTAAGCGAGGAGCTTGCAAAAAAATATACTATCTCTTCAGCCGAGGCGGTACAGGCCGCTCAAACACTTACTACACTCACAGATGAAAAGCAGATAGCCAATATGCAAAAGCTTTTGGATACGCTTGAGGATAATGATGATGTACAGAATGTATATCATTCATGGAATATGCCGGAGGAGGATTGATTCATATGAAATACTCATACAAAACACGCGGCACCTGTTCATCGCAGGTGGAGTTCGACATTAATGACAATGTTGTAAACAATGTCAGATTTGTCGGAGGATGCCATGGAAACACACAGGGCGTAAGCGCATTATGCGAGGGAATGACGGTCGATGAAGTCATAAAGAGACTGGACGGTATAGACTGCCGCGGCAGAGGCACATCATGTCCCGACCAGCTTGCAAAGGCTATACGCCATGCCGTAACCGCGAATTAAACGACAGATCATTCGGGGTATTGATATTTATATGTTTCGCGCATATCGAAATACCCCATAAGGCTTTTATGTACATTGCCGTCGATCGTAAATCTTACAAACCTTATACCTTTTATCTCTGTAAGAGTATCGACTATCTGATAAATAAGCAGTCGTTCAATATCGCGGCTTGAAGGCAGATCTTTCGTAATTCCAGATTTCAGATCGACATATGCGATGTCCTCATCGACGCGTACTGATACGGAACGCTTGTCCTTTGGCAGAAGTCGGCGTATTTTCTCATTATTGTCTCTGCCCTCGATGAGCTTACTTATCGCAGCTTTCGCCATATGCTCGGCATCGGTAAGTGGCAGTTCATCATCATAGGGGAGAAGCCGATTCATTTCAGCATCGGCAAAATAAAGCGTTGCTGCTGTTTGGGGAATTTCTCCGGATCTGTTACAGGCAATGATGATAAACGCAGCTCCGAGAACTATTATTGATAAAAAAACAATTTTACGCATAAAAAAATCCTCCATATATATTATATGAGGGATTTTTTTGATATATTCAATACATTTTTCCGCCCATACAGCCGCCGAGAAGATGGAAATGGATATGGAATACAGTCTGTCCGGCATTCTTGCCGCAATTGTTTACTATTCTGTATCCGTCACGATCGACACCGACTGTTTTTGCTATATGTGGAATGCTTTCATATATCGCCGCAACAGCAGAGCTGTTTTCCGGCGTTATATCATTTGCACTTTCTATATGCGTTTTCGGAACAATGACTATATGCTCCGGAGCCTGTGGCACGATATCACGAAAGGCATATACCTTTTCATTTTCATATACCTTTGTTGACGGTATCTCACCTTTGATTATTTTGCAAAATAAGCAATCGGACATAATTATTTCACCTGACCTTTTATAATATCTGATACAGCGGCTAAAGCCTCGTCAAGCTTTGACGCGTCTTTTCCTCCGCCCTGAGCCATATCCGGCTTTCCGCCGCCTCTGCCTCCGCATATAGCGGTCGTTTCTTTGATTATGTTGCCGCAATGTACACCGAGCTTTACAGCCTCGCCGGATGCCATAGCTACAAGCGTGATCTTTCCGTCTGTGTCGGCTCCGAGAACGACTACTCCGTTTTCAAGCTCTGCTTTTGCGTTATCGGCAAGACCTTTCATGTCCGCTGCGCTCATACCGTCAACGCGTACGGCGAGAAGATTTACGCCGGATATATTTTTATTGTTGCTCAGCATTGATTTGGAACGCTCGGCAGCCATTTTATCGTTAAATTCGCTGATTTTCTTTGATAATGCCTTATTCTCCGCAACTATGGCTTCCGCCTTGCGATCAAGCTCGTTTATCCTGTTTGTTTTAAGTGCCGCTCCTGTTCTTGAGAGAATGCCCTCATAATCGGATATAAGCTTCAGAACGCCAGCACCCGTAACAGCTTCTATTCGTCTCACTCCTGCTGCAACGCCGCTCTCTGATATTATCTTGAACAAGCCACATTCGGATGTGTTTGAAAGATGCGTTCCGCCGCAGAACTCAATGCTGTAATCTCCCATTGAAACGACTCTTACCACATCGCCGTACTTTTCACCAAACTGCGCTTCGGCGCCGAGCTGCTTCGCCTCATCTATAGGCAGCTCGCGAACGGATATATCAAGAGCACTCAAAATGGCGTTATTGACACGCTCCTCAGCTTCTTTGATCTGCTCGCTCGTCATTGCCTCAAAGTGTGAGAAATCAAAACGCAGATGATCGCCATCAACAAGAGAGCCTGCCTGTGCCACATGACTTCCCAATATATCCTTGAGAGCCCTGTGCAAAAGATGAGTTGCGCTGTGGTTTCTGCTGACAGCCATTCTGTTTGCTCTATCAACAGTCAAAATCGCCTTTCCCATATTTATTGCCGCATCTTTAAGCTCTACCTCATGGATGTATACGCCGGATCCCGTCTTTGTTGTATTTATGATCTTGCCTACGGTTATTCCGTTCTGAGCGATCGTGCCTATATCGCCGGCTTGTCCGCCCATTTCCGCATAAAACGGTGTTTTATCGGTTGCTATAAATGCTTTCGTGGCATCAATAACCTGTGGCACCATACCAATTCCCGGCAATGCAATTGCCACAATATCGCATTCAGCTTCAAGCTGCGTATATCCGATAAATTCGGTAGGAGCTATGCCGTTAAAATCAAATCCAGTGTCATCCTCCCAGCTTGACCCGTCCTTACGCGCATTCTTTGCAGTCAGCTTTTGCTCATTCATTGCAGCATTAAAGCCGTCCACATCTACGGCAAGACCTTTTTCTGCTGCCATCTCTATTGTCAGATCAAGCGGAAAACCGTATGTGTCATGGAGCTTGAAGGCCTGCTCACCGTTTATGGAGTTCTTTCCGGCACTCTTTGCATCCTCAATATATTTATTTAATACGATCAGTCCGTTATCTATTGTCGCATCAAAGCGTTCTTCTTCTTTCTTTATGATAGTCTTTATATAATCTCTTTTTTCCGCAAGCTCCGGATATGCCGGAGAAGAAGTGTTTATAACGGTATCGGCAACTTCATAGAGAAATTTCCGATCAATATTAAGCAGCTTACCATGACGCGCCGCGCGCCTTAAAAGTCGGCGGAGGACATATCCTCTGCCTTCATTGGATGGGATCACGCCGTCCGATACCATCATTACCGTTGAACGGATATGATCGGTAATTACTCTAAGAGATACATCTGTTTTTTCATCTACTTTTTTATACTCTACGCCGGCGATTTTTGAGATATGGTTCATTACATCCTGTACCGTATCAACTTCAAACAGATTGTCCACGCCCTGCATAACTACAGCAAGACGCTCAAGACCCATACCTGTATCTATATTGGGTTTTGCAAGCGGATTATAATTTCCGTCCTCGTCTTTGTCAAATTGGGTAAAAACAAGGTTCCAGACTTCCATATATCTGTCACAGTCACAGCCTAAAGAGCAGGTCGGTTTGCCGCAGCCGTATTTCTCACCGCGATCAAAATAGATCTCGGAACAGGGGCCGCAGGGACCTGTTCCATGCTCCCAAAAGTTATCCTCTTTACCAAGCTTTACTATACGATCGGGCGCAACTCCGACTTCGTTTATCCATATATCTCTTGCCTGATCGTCATTTTCATAAACAGATACCCAAAGCTTATCTGAGGGTATCTCCATTATTTTCGTGAAAAATTCCCATGCCCATGCGGTGGCTTCGCGCTTGAAATAATCTCCGAATGAGAAATTGCCGAGCATCTCAAAAAAGGTGCCGTGCCGTGCGGTTTTACCAACGCGCTCTATATCCGGAGTCCTGATACATTTCTGACAGGTCGTAACGCGTGTTCGCGGCGGTATTTCAGCACCCGTAAACCATTTCTTCATAGGCGCCATACCAGAATTGATAAGAAGCAAGCTTGCGTCATTTTTCGGTACGAGCGAGAATGAATTAAGCCTCAAACAACCCTTTGATTCAAAAAAGCTGAGAAAGCTTTCGCGTATCTCATTTACTCCCATATATTTCATCAGTAAATACTTCCTTTCGATGTAAATAACAGAAAATATTATATAATTATTGTGCGGATATGTCAAGAGATACAGCTAAAAAATATTCAATTTAAGAAAACATTTTGAAATCTTTATAAATATACTTGAAAAAGACGGTAAAGTTTGGTAAAATAACAAAAAGAGTATTAGATAAGGATAAAATCGGGGAGAAATCACATGGGTAAAATTATCAAAGATCGGCAGCTTGACGAAGAAAGAGCGTTATATAATCTCACAGATGCAGAGGTGAAGAATTGCGCGTTTGAAGGACCTGCCGACGGCGAATCCGCTCTTAAAGAAGCAAGAAATGTACGAGTGACCGATTGCCGTTTTGTGCTGAGATATCCGCTTTGGCATGTCAATGAATTTTTACTTGAAAGCAGCGATTTTGAAGATATGTCGCGAGCGGCGATATGGTATGCCGAAAACGGCGTTATAAACGATTGCCGGCTTGGCGGAATAAAGGCTCTGAGAGAATGCCAACACATTAAGCTTAACGGATGCAGCGTCAATTCCTCCGAATTCGGATGGAAGTGTGACGGCATAACAATAGAAAAGTCGGATATTACATCGGAATATGTGTTTTTTGACAGTAACAATGTGGCGCTGTCTAATATATCGTTAAAGGGCAAATATGCATTCCAGTATATGGAAAATCTTGATATATCCGATAGCTATCTTGATACAAAGGACGCGTTTTGGCACAGCAAGAATGTAACAGTAAGAGACAGTGTCGTAAAGGGTGAATATCTTGGCTGGTATTCACATGGTTTAACGCTTATAAACTGCACTATTATCGGAACTCAGCCTTTATGCTACTGCAAAAATTTAAAACTCATAAATTGCAAAACGGAGGAGTGTGACCTCGCGTTTGAATATTCCGATGTTGAAGCTGATATATCCGGCGGTATAGACTCGATCAAAAATCCGAGATCGGGTATAATAACAGCCGATCATATCGGCAGCATTATAAAAGAGGATTCTGTTATAGAATGCGACTGCCGTATAAATATAAAAAAAGGATGAGGTAGCGAAAGTGAGCAGAATATTTTGCATAGTGGGCAAGAGTGCGTCCGGTAAGGACACGATATATAAGGAGATACTTAAAAACTGCGATAAGCTGATCCCCATCATACCGTATACCACGCGCCCGATGCGGAGCGGCGAAACGGACGGGGTTGACTATAATTTCGTGACCGAAGATCAAATGAACGGATTTGATGCCGCCGGATGCATAATCGAAAAACGCCAATATCTCACCACACAGGGTATCTGGAATTATTTTACGGTAAAATTTGATGTAAAGCCGCAAACCGATTATATATTGATAACAACGCTTGAAGGCGCGATGGGAATAACAGATCATTACGGTGCGGATATGGTTCGTATCGTTTATCTGACGATCGATGATAAAACGAGACTTTTACGATATATCGAGCGAGAATCAAAACAAGCCAGACCCGATTATGAGGAGGTTTGCAGACGATTTATAGCAGATCAAAAGGATTTTTCACAAGAGAACATAAACGCGCTTAAAAATGTTTATTCTATAAATTCCGCCTTGAGCGTAGAGGAATGCCTTGCGGAATGGGACAAAATATATCACGCGGCGGAGGTATGAATGGATCTGAATACGATGACTGACGATGAGCTTATAGCTATGGCGCAAAACGGCGATGCCGCCGCGCTGGAGGCTATCCTGACGCGTTATAAGCCGCTTGTTCATAAGAAATCACAACCGTATTATCTTGCCGGCGGCGATGATGATGACATTGTCCAGGAAGGGCTTATAGGCTTATATAAGGCTGTTATGGATTTTGATAAGAGCCGTTTTCCCTTATTTCATGTTTTTGCCGGAGTGTGCGTTGAGCGGCGGATCATATCGGCGGTAAAGAAGGCATCGCGGCAGAAGCATAATCCACTTAACTCATATGTGTCCCTGAGCGACGGTGATATTGACGGTAAATACGGTAATTCTCTTGACACCATATTAAACGGAGGCGAGGAGCTTGACCCGGAGCATATTTTTATAGAGCAGGAGAAGCTGTCGGGTATTGAGACAATTATCGCCGAAACACTTTCGCCGTTTGAAAGGGAAGTGCTGATGCTCCATATAAACGGTGTAAGCTACAAGGAGACCGCTCAGCGTCTTGGACGCGATGCAAAGGCTGTAGACAACGCTATACAGAGAATAAAAAAGAAACTAAGCGAATTAGTCTGATTACAAGGGGATAACTTTATGGACAAAATGATAATATGCGCCGATTGCGGAAAGAGCTTTGTCTTTACCGAAGGGGAAATGGAATTTTACAATTTGAGGGGATTTAACACCTTGCCTCAAAGATGCAAGGCTTGCAGGGACGAAAGGAGATCCCATTCTTTGACAAACAAGAAAAGGTACGAGATCGTATGCGTCAGATGCGGTGCCGTTGATTTGGTGCCGTTTGAGCCGACGCATGACAGACCTGTCTATTGCAATAAATGCTACCATGAAATTGCCGCCCGATCATAGGCGGCAATTTCTTCTTCCTTATTCATCGGCTTGTTGATCCAAATCCGCCGTTGCGCTCACCGTCCGCATCATCATCGACCGTTATCCCGTATTCGATAAATATACCCTGACAAAAGCCGTCACCGCGACCGAGAGAGACTGTCTTGTTTTCGTTGGTGTCGTTTGTGAGCTTACAGAATATATGCCCCTCGTTATCGCTGTTATAATAATCGCTGTCTATTATCCCTACGGTATTATTCAGCTGCAAACGAAACTTAAATCCCAGTCCGCTCCGCGGATAAAGCTTGAGTACCCATTCCGGGTCTATTCTCGCGCGTATGCCGGTGGGGATCTTTATCGTCTCTCCGGGAGCAAGTGTAAAGGATGCCGGTGAATAAAAATCATATCCGGCAGAGCCCTTTGTAGCTCGCCTCGGGAGCTTGAGCGCGTTATATGCTTCCTCGGCATTTTCGTGAGGGAATGTCTCCTCAAATGCCGGTTTGAACTGCGAGAAGCTTACTTTTTCAAATTTTGCTATTCTTTTCATGATCGATCCTTTCTATATGAATGTTTAAATAAATTATACAATATATCCGCCGTAAAATCAAGAAAAAGTGAAAATTGTCCGATTTGCACAAAATATTGGGTAAAATCTTGGCGTATTCTGTTACGAGCCACAAAATAAAGTGATTGCAAAATTTAGATAAAGGTGTTATAATATACGATAGGTGTAAATGAAATATTTTCAAAACTAATTAAACGGAGGTTCAATTATGGGAACAGTTGATAAACTGACTGAGCTTCAATACCGCAGGAACAAGATAGAAAACGGCGGCGGCGAAGCTAAAATCAAGAAGCAGCATGATTCCAACAAGTTGACAGCAAGAGAACGCATAAACGCGCTCCTTGATGAAGGCAGTTTTGTGGAGATTGACGCTTTTGTCAGCCACAGATGTACCGATTTCGGTATGGATGCGGTTGAGGCACCGGGAGAGGGTGTTGTAACGGGCTACGGCACGGTAGACGGACGGCTTGTGTATGTATATGCTCAGGATTTCACCGTTATGGGCGGTTCACTGGGTGAGATGCACGCGAAAAAGATATGCAAGGTGATGGATATGGCTGCCAAGATGGGCGCGCCTATCATCGGCATAAACGATTCGGGCGGTGCACGCATACAGGAAGGCATAGACGCCCTGTCAGGCTTTGGCGAGATATTCTTCCGCAACACGATAAACAGCGGCGTAATACCGCAGATAAGTGTTATCATGGGGCCATGTGCCGGCGGAGCCGTATATTCTCCGGCTATAACCGATTTTATATTTATGGTGGATAAAACATCAAAGATGTTTATAACAGGTCCGCAGGTGATCGAGGCTGTTACGGGTGAGAGCGTGACGGCGGAGGATCTCGGCGGAAGCCGTATCCATGCGGAGAGGTCGGGTGTATGTCATTTTACTGCACAAGGTGATGAGGAATGTATAGCAGATATAAAGAAGCTGCTTAGCTATTTGCCGTCAAACAATCTCGAAGACGCTCCGTATATAGAGCCGACAGATGAAATAAACCGTTTGTCCGAGAAGCTGACAACTATAGTTCCGGACAGTCCAAATCAGAGCTATGACATAAAAAATGTCATTGCCGAAATAGTTGATAACGGCGAATTTTTTGAAGTCCATAAGGCATTTGCCAAGAATATAGTTGTAGGCTATGCCCGTATGAACGGTATGAGCATCGGCATTGTTGCAAACCAGCCGAATGTAAAAGCAGGTGCGCTTGATATAGACGCATCGGATAAGGCTGCGAGGTTTATAAGAACCTGCGACAGCTTTAACATCCCGATAGTTACGCTTACCGACACTCCCGGATATTTCCCGGGTGTTGATCAGGAGCAGGGCGGAATAATCCGCAAGGGCGCAAAGCTTCTTTACGCGTATTCGGAAGCAACTGTACCTAAGATCAATGTGATAATAAGAAAAGCTTACGGAGGCGCATACATAGCGATGAGCTCCAAGCATCTTGATACGGATGTCGTTATGGCATGGCCCACGGCAGAGATAGCCGTTATGGGCGCAGAAGGCGCAGCGAATATTATATTTAAGAACGATATAGCGCAAAGCGATGATCCCATATCGACAAGAGCCGATAAGGTAGAGGAGTACAGAAACAGATTTGCAACGCCGTTTGCGGCTGCACAGCGCGGATATATAGACGATGTTATTGAGCCGGATTCGACAAGGCCGAGGATCATTGCGGCGCTGGAAATGCTCAGCTCAAAGCGCGACTCAAGACCTGCCAAGAAGCATGGCAACCTACCCGTATAATGGAAAGGAGCATATGATATGAATTTGGATCAGGCTTTAATTTCCGGTCATGGCGTCACATTACCTATGGCATTGACTACGGGCGGTCAGACGGCGGTGATCGGAATGGGTATCGTCTTTGCGGTACTTATGATACTGATGCTTGTTCTCTATTTATTCGGTATAATATTTCACAAAGCTCCGAAAGCGGAGCCTGTTAAGGAAATAATACCGGAGCCTATAGAGGAGCCGGAAGAGGATGAAGAGGAGCTGATAGCCGTTCTTACGGCGGCGGTAGCGGCAAGTCTCAACACCTCAACATATAACCTGCGGATAAAGTCATATAGGCGCACCGGAGAGATCCGCTCGTCATGGAACAGAGCAGGGCTCAATGAAACGATCACCAACAGATTATGATATAATGAAAGGAAGTTCAGAATATGAGAAAGTTTAATATAACGGTAAACGGCAAAACATATGAAGTCGATGTTGAAGAGGTAGGCGGCGTTCAAACGGCGGCACCTGCACCTGCGGCTGCTCCGGCAGCTGCTCCGGCTCCGGCGGCAAAACCGGCAGCACCCAAGGCGACGGGAACAATGGGAGCCAAGAAGGTAACGGCACCCATGCCGGGAAATGTCGTATCGATAAAGGTCAATGTAGGCGATGCGGTAAAGAGCGACACACTTGTAGCGGTTCTTGAAGCAATGAAAATGGAAAATGAGATATTTGCCGGTGCTGACGGCGTTGTGGCAAGTATAAATGTTTCCGCCGGAGACAGCGTAAATACGGGCGATGTGCTGATCTCCTTAAACTGATAGGCTTACGATATGGAAAGTGGTGACAAAAGTGTTAGAAAGTTTTGGTAATTTCTTAGGCAATACCGGTATGGCTGCTCTGATAGCAAGCGGACCGGCAGATGCCGTAAAAACAATCATAATGCTCGTAGTTGCCTGTGTGCTTTTATATCTCGCTATTGTAAAGAAATATGAGCCGCTCCTTCTCCTTCCAATAGCATTCGGTGTTCTTCTGACAAACCTGCCGATGCTCAAGGACTCAAGCGCGATCATGATGCGTACGGAGTGGTTTACCGATACTCAATATATGATAGACGGACACAGTCTTAATGTAGGTATGATCGTCCGTGAGGGCGGCTTGCTTGATCTGCTCTATTTAGGTGTTAAGCTCGGAATATATCCGCCGCTTATATTTGTCGGTATAGGCTGCATGACGGATTTCGGACCGCTTATAGCCAATCCCAAGAGCATACTTTTGGGTGCGGCGGCGCAGTTCGGCGTATTCTTTACATTTGTAGGCGCATTGGTAATAAGTGCATTGGTACCCGGTATCGCATGGGGCGTTAAGGAAGCGGCGTCGATAGGAATAATAGGCGGCGCGGACGGCCCGACAGCGATATATGTTACAAAATCGCTCGCGCCGGCACTTCTGCCGGCAATAGCTATCGCGGCTTATTC
>CAJONM010000175.1 GCA_905235885.1 uncultured Clostridia bacterium | reverse complement strand
TAAGCTCGTCCCCCTCGACAAGCTCTATGGCTCTCAGACCCACCTTGCGTATACGCGAATAATCCATCACATCCGAGCGCTTTATAAGTCCGCGCCGCGTAACGAATGTCAGATAATCTCCGCCGTTAAACTCTTTTATTGGGATGACCGCGCTTATGCGCTCATCGCTTTCAAGCGGAAGCAGATTTACTATCGCCGTACCCTTTGCCGTTCTGCCGCCCTCAGGTATTCCGTAGCCCTTTATGCTGTATACGATACCGCGCGTGGTAAAGAACAGGATATGATCATGCGTCGATCCGGTGAAAATATGCTCAACAAAGTCCTCCTCGCGCGTCGTTACGCCGGTTATGCCCTTGCCGCCTCTGTGCTGCGATTTATATGTGTCAACGGGCATACGCTTTACATAGCCGCTGTGGGTAAGAGTATACATACAAAGTTCCTCGTCTATAAGGTCTTCATCGTCAATGTCGGTATAATCCATCTCGATCTCGGTGCGGCGGCTGTCGCCGTATTTATTTTTAAGCTCCGTCAGATCCGCCTTTATTATATCGCATACCTTCGATTCATCGGACAATATCGCCTCATACTCGGCGATCTTAGCCATGACGCCTTCGTATTCCTCTTCTATCTTCTCGCGTTCCATTCCGGATAAGCGTCCGAGCTGCATCCTTACGATCGCCGTAGCCTGAATGTCGTCTATGCCAAATCTTTCGCAAAGGTTCGTTTTCGCTTCATCGACCGATCGCGACGCGCGTATTATCCTTATTACCTCGTCTATGTTGTCTATGACGAGCTTGTACCCCTCAAGAAGGTGCGCGCGCTCGCGTGCCTTGTTCAGGTCAAATCTCGTGCGTCGGATTATTACATCCTCCTGATGAGCTATATAATAATCTATCATCTGGCGGAGGTTGAGTATTTTCGGCACCTTGTCCACAAGCGCAAGAAGTATGATCCCGAATGAATCCTGCATCTGCGTCTGCTTATAAAGGTTGTTTAGTACCACATTCGCATTCGCATCACGCTTTAGCTCTATGACGAACCGTATATCCTCGGATGACTCGTCGCGTGTTGATGCGATCCCGTCAAGCCTGCCGTCCTTTATAAGCTCGTTTATGTGCTTTTCCATCTGCGCCTTGTTGACCTTGTACGGTATTTCGGTCACTACGATGCGCTGCTTGCCGTTATCGTACTCCTCTATCTCCGCTTTTGCGCGGAGGATGATCTTGCCTCTGCCTGTAGTATACGCGCTTCGTATGCCGCGCCGTCCCATTATAACGCCGCCGGTCGGAAAATCGGGGCCGGGGATATATTGCATAAGCTCATCGATCGTGATCATCGGATCGTCTATCGCCGCTATTATCGCGTCAATACATTCGGTGAGGTTGTGCGGCGGTATATTCGTTGCCATACCTACGGCGATACCGTTACTGCCGTTTACCAGAAGGTTGGGGAAACGCGATGGCAAAACATCCGGCTCTCTGAGCTTATCGTCAAAGTTCGGGACAAAATCAACTGTGTCCTTCTCAATATCTGTAAGCATCGACGCGGATATTTTCGACATCTTTGCCTCTGTATAACGATATGCCGCCGGCGGATCACCGTCTATTGAGCCGAAATTCCCCTTCGGCTGAACGAGCGGATAGCGGAGCGAGAAATCCTGTCCGAGTCGCACCATCGCGTCATATACAGACGCATCGCCGTGCGGATGATATTTACCGAGAACATCGCCGACCGTTGTCGCGGATTTTCTGAAATCCGCCTCATACAGCAGTCCGCCCTCATACATATCATAAAGAATACGCCTGTGAACAGGCTTCAAGCCGTCTCTGACATCCGGCAGCGCACGACTTACTATAACACTCATGGCATAATCTATATATGCCTTTTTCATCTCATTGTTAAGATCTACCCCTACGATCTTCTGATTTTCGATAGCCGACATATTCAAGGGCAGCTCTTTTGACTTTTTCGCCATATTTACGACATTAGCTCCTTTCGCAAACTACATTTATATTATATCATAATTCTCGGAAAATTGCAAGCTTTTAACCTGTTTTTTCTACAAAAAAGGGGATGTTTTTTACACCCCCCAAATCCCTTTTATACATATCACAGGGACATTATATTGCTTATTATCATGGCTGCGTCCATCCGTTTCAGCTGCGAGCCGACAGATTTATTTGAAACATTAGCCGTAACGCCTATGGCATCGGCTATGTTTATAAACCCTTTCGGATATTCGATCCTGTCATCGGCATATCCGAAAACGATCGTAAGGATCTTTATCGCCTGCTCAAATGTGATCTCCGAATCGGGCGCGAATGTATTGCTGTCTATGCCGTTTATCGCGCCTGCGTCCACGCACGCCTTTATATATCCGCTTGCCCAATGGTCCTTGGCATCGGCAAACGCGCATTTTCCGCTTGACTCATAGCCCATCATTCTGCTTATGACTGTCGCAAACTCCGCCCTTGTCATCGTATTGTTCGTTCCGAAATATTCATTGTCGTAACCGGACATAATTCCGTTGTCTACAACATACCTAAGAGCCGCATCCTGCGCCGCCGTAAGACCGGACACATCGTAAAAGCCGCCGTAGCCTGCCTGTGCCTTTGCAACGAGCGTGTATTCGCGTGTTTTCTTAACGCCGTTATCGCCCTTTGCCGTAACGGTAAGCTTATGCGTACCGCTAAGCCCTCTGAAGTCTGCCTTGTACGGCATCTCGCTCGTGGCGTGCTTCCATTCACCGTCTATATAGTATGTGACGGTAACGCTGCCGGCACCGTATATATGCGGATACGAATACAGAACCACATCGCCGTTTGTCGATATTGTATCGCTCTGCTTTTCAAACGAGAGCGATGCAGTATTATTATAAAAATCGTGTATAAACCATTCCGAGCGCGTCACATCGTCGTACGCCGCCCTTAGTGTCGGTGCACCGTCAAGATCATAATGCACCGTCTCCGACTCCATTCGTTTATTGAAATAGGCTATCAGCTTCACCTCAGGGTAGACCATCGGTATAAATGTATACATCTCCTTGAGCCGCTTTGCCGCCCATGCCTCATCAGTATCGCAAACGGAGCCGTTAGTTCTATAGCCGCTGCCGCATTCGGACAGCATTACCGGCTTTCTTCCTCCGGCAATGGAGACCGCCTCCTCAACAAGAAATACGGGATCCGCCGCGTCGCCTGTATTATAGCACACCTCGATATATTTCTTTCTCCCCTCATAGGTCGTTGCCTGAAAATACTTTTTCGGATAACAGGAAACTCCTATCCAATCGACATATTCATCGCCCGGATAAAAATCCTTTGCCTCATAAGGCCATGACGGATTTTTCCATGTCGATGTGGAAACCATGCTCCACACCGTCGCGACATTGTCAAGGCTCCTCATTCTTGACGCGATCGCGCGGTATGCCGGTATATATTCCTCCGGCGTGCATTTATTGTCCCATGTATTAAATTCCGCGCCGATCCTCAGATATATCGGCAGATTTTTGTATTCGGACAGCATTGAATACAGGTCTGATATATAATGATCCGACGCGCTTATGCTCCTTGCCGTAGACCCCTCGTTCGGGAAATTGAGCGCAAGCTCCATAGCCGCGCCGCGCGATAGTGTTTCGCCCATTATCTTTTTTATCCACGAAAATATATTTTCATCGCCGTATTCGATATATGTCAGCACCATAGAATCGCCGCTGCGCGTTGTTTCGCTCGTCTGCCCGAACAGCACGCCGTCAGGCTCATTTCTCGCTCCCAATCTCGGCGGCGGCGAATTATCGCCCTTGTATACCTCAAGACGCGATGTAAATTGGTTTGCGCACCTCTGCGCGATTATTACGCCGTCATCCTCACCGCGAAGCTTCCCGTACGGGATATACATATTAAAATACTCCGACGCATTCTCGTAATCATTTATAAGAAAATACGCGAACGCGACCTTATACGATCTTGAGCTGATTATGCTCTGAGTCGTTTCATTTGACGGCTCTTTTAAGATAAGATCAAGCTCCTGATTGCCGTATTTTATCGTACCTGCATAATCATCGGCGGACACCGCCGCCTGATAGTTCGCATCCATGCCCCAAAACGCATTCGGCAGGGTATACGCGCTCACCGAAAGATATGGTATAAGACTTATAGAAAAGCAGCATATCAATAATGATGCTGCTATCTTAAAACGCATTTTCATGATCTTCTCTCCCCTCAAAACTTAAAAAAATGTCCAGAACCCCAAAAAACCAAGTATAAAGCTGAACACCATAAGCTGCATGAATATCAGAGCAAACGCGGTTATGACAAAGTTCATATGCTTTGTTTTATGCCGCATGATAAGCATCGCAAGTCCCGCACCGGGCGCTCCGCCCAGCCACATATATTTAAAGAGCTGTTTTTCCGGTATTCGCTTCATATACCGCTCGGAATTGAATTTATCCACCGAAAACAAAACATACGCCTTTATATTTATATACATTACATATATAACGAACGCAAAGAACAATATGACATTCGCCTTATTGTTCCCGAACATCTTCATGACCGACGGTGGCGTAGGTATCGGCACACTCTTGAGCCACTCGTAAAATGACACAAACGCCAGCCTTACCGTATCGATTACGGAAATGAATATCTCCCTCAGTTCGGATTTTATCGATACGATCGCCGCGCTGTTTTCAAAGCTTTCCATATCACGACTCCCCCTCGGAAAGCTTTGCCGCCCTGTCGCCGGTAATGAGCGCGTCTATGACCTCGTCCATCTCCCCGTCAAGGAACTGTGGGAGCTTGTACAGAGTAAGATTTATCCTGTGATCGGTCACTCTGCTCTGAGGGAAATTATATGTTCTTATCCTCTCGCTCCTGTCACCGGAGCCAACCTGCGACTTGCGCGTGTCGGCGATCTCGCGGCTTCGCTCCTCTTCCATAGCCTCGTATATCCGCGAACGGAGTATTTTCATCGCCTTTTCCTTGTTCTGAAGCTGGGATTTCTCATCCTGGCACGATACTACTATCCCCGTCGGCAGATGCGTTATCCGAACAGCGGAATCTGTAGTATTTACGCATTGACCGCCCGGACCTCCCGCACGGAACACATCTATGCGGAGATCGTTTCTGTTTATCTCGACCTCCACCTCTTCCACCTCAGGCAGAACCGCAACGGTTACAGCAGAGGTGTGTATTCTTCCGCCCGATTCCGTTTCCGGCACACGCTGAACGCGATGCACGCCGCTTTCGTATTTAAGGCGCGAATATGCGCCCTTTCCGGCTATTTCAAAAGATATTTCTTTATATCCGCCCAGCTCTGTGGCATTTGAGCTTAATATATCTATCTTCCAATGCTGCTTTTCGGCGTACATCGAGTACATTCTCATAAGATCGGACGCAAATAACGCCGCCTCTTCGCCGCCCGTTCCGCCGCGTATTTCCATTATGACATTCTTTTCGTCATTCGGATCTTTAGGGAGGAGCAGCTCACGCAGCTTATCGCTGCTTATCTTCGCCGCGTCCTTTGCCTCGCTTATCTCATCGCGCAGCATCTCTATAAGCTCCGCGTCCGTTTCCGTTTCAAGAAGCTCACCGTCATCCTTTATTGTGTCAAGCAGATGCATGTATTTCCTGTATTCGTTTATTATCGGCTCCAGCTCGCTGTGCTCCTTGCAGAGCTTGCGCCAGACATCTATCTGCGCTATCGTTTCCGGATCGCTTATTTTTTCCGATACTGTCACAAAGCG